>CAYJIU010000154.1:0-2592 GCA_964370305.1 uncultured Desulfovibrionaceae bacterium | reverse complement strand
AAAAACGTCATCAAGAGGAAATGTCATTTTGCAAATCGGACAATGACGTGGGGGCAGGAACACTATAAATATGGCTGATATTGTAAAGTACTTAAAGAGAGGAAGTTTTCTATGTAGCTTACGCTAAAAAAATCATTTTCAGTAAGGGATAAGCTTAAGCTTTATGCAGCTTTATTGACATGGTGATATTGAAAGTTTTTATTAATATCCTGTATATACTGAAAACATGCATCAGGCAGCAATGGCTTACTATACAAATAACCCTGCAAAATATCACAACCAAGAGCGTTTAGTGCCTCAGCATGCTTTTCAGTTTCCACAAACTCTGCAATGGAACGCATATTTCTTGCGCGACACAGCTTAACAATAGTGCTAACAATATCAACACATATGGGATTGGTAAGAATATCCTTAATGATGGCACCGTCTATCTTCACCACAGATACCGGAAATTGACGCAAATATTTAAGCGAACTATGCCCCATGCCAAAGTCATCAATGGCCAGTGGAAAGCCCGAAGTATGTAAATTCAAAAGAATTCTACTTTCATCCTTGGCAGTAGTTAACATACGTGATTCGGTAACCTCAATTTCCATAGAGCCAAGGGGTAAATTATAACGCTGCATGAGGGCAAGCAAATTGTCAGCAAAATTATCATCCAATTGCAAGCCAGAAACATTTACGGACACAATGGTATCTTTCAATCCTCTGTCCATCCACTGTTTGCGAATACGGCAAGCTTCTTCAAATACCCAAAGGCCAAGGCTTTTAATTAGTCCTGAGTCTTCGGCTATGGCTATTACTATGGGTGTTGGTATCTCGCCGTAATTTTTATTTTTCCAACGTATAAGCGATTCAACACTAACAACTTTTTTTGTTTTGGCACAAACTTGGGGTTGTAACATCAAAAAAAAGCCCTCTCCACGCTTAAGATCGTTTTTCATTTCCGCAATAAGGCTTCTGGCCAATGCTCCAACGTCATCATTACGATTGATAAGATTTTGACTCGTACTGCTAGTTGTTGCAGAAAGTTGCAGTAGTTCGTCAAAAATAATCTGAAATTGTTTCTGCTTAATGGTATTGGCAAGCAGTACAAATGGAGCATAAATATACATGCCTAGCGTAATATTAAAAGCCTGTAGCAAAATACCGCGGACAGAATCTGTAGCGATGTAAGCATTTAAAAACACAGGCGTTGTCCATTCTACCATAGCCCCTATTCTTGGGACAAGCTCAAGATAGGTGGCTGCATAACTCACAAAGGCAGAGATAATGGGAGTTAAAACAAAGGGTATAAGCATAATGGGGTTAAGCACCACAGGAAAGCCAAATAGCAATAATTCGTCCATATTAAACAGGCAAGGGACAAGACAAAATAACGCGAGTTTTCTGTTGGATGATGTTTTACCAAAAAATAGCAATGCCCCAATGAGAGCAAAGCTACCAGCACCGCCAGTAAAAGCAAATGTACTCAAAAATGTACTTGTAACAATGTGCGGCAAATCAGTTTGGGACAATAGGGCATTTAAATTATCAAGAGAAGCTGCACCATAAATATCTGACGCAATATCACGCAACATATAGCCGCCATGCAGACCCAAAAACCATAATACCTGATTGGAAAATATGTATGATACGGCTTGCCACAAGCCTGCAGTTACGTCTTGCAATAACAAAGTAACAGCATTATTGGCAACTGTGTATAAATATTGATTAAAAACTTCTGCAAAACCTATATTAATAACAGTAAAAATCACAATGGTCAAAATAGCTGGTACAAAGGAGTTAAAACTTTGAATGATGGCAAGGCCAGAAGAAGCACCCGGCCAATGCAAGCGCAAAAAACTAATGGAAAATAGAGCCCAAAAAAGCTTTGCCGCCATAATTGAAGTAAAAATAGCCAAAAAAAGACCAGCCGGCCCTACCCAATACTCAGTTGCTGCATAGCTGGCAGCAGGAATCAAATTATAAAAAACTATAAGCCCCACAAGCCCCATAATAACTGGGCTTGCAAAAAGAGTTGGTTCACGCATATTGTATTGCTGGCCTAGCTGATACCCTACAATAAAAGCCATCATGGGTGCCACAAGTATTCGTGTTGCCATGGTAAAAGGAATGGCAAAATCTTGCCAATTGGGGCCAAGCATATCGGCCATAAAGGCTGAATAAGTACTCAAAGGAAAGCTCACATACAAATGAGCTAGGGATGACATAAATATAAAGGGTAGTACCACGAAAAAAGCAGAACGAATGGCAATAAGCGAGGGCCAGCGCGCCATGCGTTCTGCAAGGGGCAAAAGAGCACTCTCAACAAATGGCTGAAATGATTGCAACTTAGAAGCAGGCATAGTTCCCTATCATGCAAATTATCGTTTAATAAGAACTTAAAAAACAACCTAGCAAAACATATTAACTAAACAACTAGCACACATAACAATACCAACACGAAGCAACAAATTTACATTTTAACTAGTTAAGCTAATGGGATACGTAAAAAGAAATTTATTATCAGCTAAAACAGCGCAGTTCACCTAGTAACTTAGTATAATATACTTTGCAAGTAAAACTTCATGTTTGCACGTTTTAATCCAC
>CAYJIU010000153.1:0-2648 GCA_964370305.1 uncultured Desulfovibrionaceae bacterium | reverse complement strand
AGCTTGTCTGCCTTAGGCGGCACAAACGCCTGAAAGGTGGTTTGTCATCAGTCTGATAAATCAGGAATAGGCGGAGCTTTGCTTCGCCGTTAAGTGACTGATTTTCGTGCCTTACTGCCAAGGCAGCTTGTCTGCCTTAGGCGGCACAAACGCCTGAAAGGGGGTTTGTCGTCAGTCTGAGCCAGCATTTTTATGCTGGCTCAGTTTGATGATAAATCCCACTTTGTGGGTTTTGAGTAAACCTAGTAAAATACCTTTAGAATGACCAAGCAATACCTAGACGAGTCAAGTGCTGGTCATATTCATAAAGTGGACTATTAGAAAAATTCTTCATGTATTGGTAGCTAGCCTCAATACTCCAATCTTCATTGATGGGCACTTCAATATTTAGCCCCGCACGCATAGTGTGATCTCTTCTGTATTCACTTTCAAGGGCTGTGGCCGGGCCATAATAGTATTCTCCACCATAGGAGGCAAAGGGCGAAAGTTTAATGTCATGCGGTAGTTTGAAGGTGAATTCTAAATTAGCTTCAAAACCATCATAGGTTAAATTTGACTGCTCTGCACTTCCGCCAATATATCTGCCCCCAAAAGTTACGCTATGACGTGCTTCACCCATAAAGATACGCACATATTGACCAGCAGAGCCATACCAACCGTTATAGTCTTGATTGTTAGAGTAGGTGCGACTGTCAATACTACCTCTGGTGATTAAATGAACCTGAGGTGAAACGGCATGGATATATGTTGCCGTCGGGCCTATGGCAAAAACATTTTGGTCAAAGCCATAATCAAATATTTGTGCTCTTGCTCTTATATCAAACATGTTCTTGTTGCTAAGGTAACGAATACCCGCAGATCCGCTACCAAATTCTGATGTGGATAGCTTCATGTCGTACAGTTCAGGATTTCCATTATAACGAGCAAAAGCATTAACACTACCCACAATCCACCACGGGCTAACAATGTCTAGCCGATAGCCCATATCTAGTTGCGCACCTAAGTAGCCGGCAATACTTTCCTTTGCCTTACCATCCTTAAGCTTTACATCCCATCTACCAATGGTAAATTCGTTGGATGCAGGGCCGCTGTTTACATTACTGTCAAACATAACACCTGCTTGAACCTTACCAGAAATTTGGGTGCGGCTGTGTTGGTTTTTCCATTTTTCTGCTAAATCTGTATTTTGCTCTGAACCGTCGCTAGTATCTTTTGCCAGCTCCATTGCTGCACGCTGATTATCATTTTGCATGCTTAGGGCATAGGCTAATTCTTTTAATAAAATTGGCTCCTCGGGAAATTTTGCTAAGAGTCGCTCATAAGCCATAACAGCTTGCCCGGGGCGTTGAGTGCGCACGGCCGCTCTAGCATAGCCAAGATTGATGAGCACACTTTCTGGCTCCTCCCGCAGAAGACGACTGTAGGATTCATAAGCTTTTTCATAGTCGCCTTGTTCAAGCAAGGCTTCTGCTTGCGATATAGACTGCTTTAGTAAAGCTTGTACGGGAACGCTACTGCTACTAGGCACACTGGCAGCTAGGGATTGACCACAGATAAATGTGGATAAAAATACTGACAAAATAGCATAATAGATAAACTTTTTCATAGCAACTTCCTTGAAATAATAGTGTATAATACTATCCTCGTGAGTTCATTAACCTTTTTGAAGAGTACAGTCAAGAGGAATACAAATAAACCTTGTATTTGACTATTTGTACTAGGAAAATAAAGCCATTGATGTACAGTGTGCAATAGTCATGCCGCGTAAATGTAAAAAGCATATACTAAAAAAACCCCCATGATGAATAATCATGGGGGCGTTAAAATACTGGGTTTTATTTTATTTGATCAAGCTAATTGGTTATGGTTTCCAAACTTCCCAAACCTTACCCACAAGGTCAGGCCCTGGTTCAAGATGTGCTTTGCCTGGCACCCATGAGCAAGGTGCGGACTTGCCTTGGTTTTGGTTTACAAATTGGTGTGCGGCAATTTGGCGTAAGGCTTCATCAAAGTCGCGTCCCACTGGTGCGGCGAGCACTTCCATGCTCTGCACTATTCCGGCAGGATCAATAATAAAGCTACCACGAAGGTTTATGCTTCTTTCTGAGTTGAATACGCCAAAAAGCTTCCCGATGTCGCCACAAGGGTCAGAAAGTAAGGGGAAGGGGAGCTTTGCACCGCTTGCTTTTGAAATTTCTTGCTCATCCCACATTTTATGTACGAACACACTATCCATGCTAATGCCTAAAACTTGCACGCCCAGTTTATTAAATTCTTCAATTTTTGCTGCAACTACAGCAACTTCTGTTACTCAAACAAAGGTAAAGTCACCGGGGTAGAAAAATAAAAATGTCCATTTGCCGCGGTAGTCTTCCATGGAAACGGCAGAAAATTTGCCGTCTTGGTAGGCCATAGTTGCAAAATTTGGGACTAATTTACCAATCTCAATCATGCTATTCTCCTTAAATTGTTATGTTTGAATATGATGTCTGTATATTAAGACCATTGCACAATTGTGCAGATGGTCTTAGACTTCAAATTTGCTTTGCAAATTTGTGCCGCTTGCGAAAACAAGTTTTCGTAAAGTCAATATACAAAAATCAATCACTTAACGGGCAAGCAAAGCTCGCCCTATTCTTGATTTTTGG
>CAYJIU010000152.1:0-2655 GCA_964370305.1 uncultured Desulfovibrionaceae bacterium | reverse complement strand
GGATTTATTATGCAAAAAGATATTTGTTTACTTCCAGGTGATGGTATTGGTCCTGAAATTATAGCTCAAGCAAAAAATGCGCTTGATGCCATAGCTCAAAAATTTGGGCATAGTTTTAATTTTAATACAGCCCTCATTGGTGGTGCAGCCATTGATGAAAAGTCAATGCCACTGCCTAAGGAAACCTTGGATGCATGCAAAGCGTCCCATGCAGTATTTTTAGGAGCTGTGGGTGGGCCTAAGTGGGATCATTTGGGTAATGATGTAAGACCAGAAAAAGGCTTGCTAGATATACGTAAAGAACTAGGTCTTTTTGCAAATCTTCGCCCTGCAACACTTTTCCCAGAGCTTGCCGGATCTTGCCTTTTACGAGCCGATATAGCACAAAAAGGGCTTGATCTAATTGTAATACGCGAGCTAACAGGTGGTATATATTTTGGGCAGCCCCGAGGTATTGAAGAGCGTAATGGTGAACAAGTTGGTTTTAACACTATGCTTTATGCTGAATCAGAAATAGAGCGTATTGCCCATGTAGCTTTTCAAACTGCGCGTAAAAGACGTAAAAAAGTTTGTTCTTGTGATAAGGCCAATGTTCTTGAAACTTCTCGTCTTTGGCGTGAAGTGGTCACAAAAATACATAATGATTATTCTGATATTGAATTAAGTCATATGTATGTGGATAATGCAGCTATGCAGCTTGTTCGTGACCCATCTCAATTTGATGTTATACTTACCTCAAACTTATTTGGTGACATTTTATCAGACGAAGCAGCTGTTATAACAGGTTCTTTAGGAATGCTTCCCTCTGCTTCACTTGGTTCGCAATCTCCTGGTCTTTTTGAGCCCATACATGGTTCTGCTCCGGATATTGCAGGACAAAATAAGGCAAATCCTTTAGCAACCATTTTATCTGCTGGCATGATGTTACGTTTAGCCTTTGATGCAACAGAAGAAGCAGATTGTATTGATATGGCAGTGCGTAAAGTGCTTGAGCAAGGTTTGCGCACCGGTGATATTATGGAAGAAGGCAAAAGCCTTACGGGTACAGTGGAAATGGGTAAAGCAGTGGTTGAGCAAATTTTAACTTAACAGATAATGAGCAATGTACAGGAAAAATAATGAAAAAAATATCAACCAAGCAAAGTAATATTCCTGTTTTAGATCGAATAGTAGATCAGTTGTGCGAACCTGAATCTCTTGATCAAGTGTGGTATACACCTGCGCGTAATGCCCCCATGCCATCGCTTAAATTCTTGGAGGAAATAATGCAGCGACTACAAGCAGCATTATTTCCAGGTTTTTTTAGTACCACACAGGTTCGCCGTGAATCTATGCGCTATCACTTAGCAGCAAACCTTGACTCCATCTATCATCTACTGTCAGAACAAATACGTTGTGGAGCGTGTTTTGCCTGTGCCCAAGGGCAAGAGGGTGCTTGTCCCATTTGTCGTAGTGATGCATCAAAGGCAGCTTTACAATTTTTGCAATGTTTGCCTGAAATTCGTCGCCTTTTAGCCTCAGATGCCAAGGCAGCTTATGAGGGAGATCCAGCTGCCACAAGTTCAGGTGAAACAATTTTTTGTTATCCCTCCTTACTTGCCATGACACATCATCGTATTGCACATGAGCTTTATAAATTAAATGTGCCGGTAATACCTCGTATTATATCAGAAATGGCTCACTCTAAAACTGGTATAGATATACACCCCGGTGCGCAAATTGATGAAGAATTTTTCATTGATCATGGTACAGGTGTTGTTATTGGTGAAACAAGTATTATTGGTAAGAGTTGTAGGCTATATCAAGGTGTCACACTTGGAGCATTATCCTTCCCAAAAGATAGTGATGGAACATTAACTAAAGGCATTGCAAGGCATCCTGTTTTGCAAGACTATGTTACAGTTTATGCAGGAGCAACCATTTTAGGTCGTGTTACCATTGGTGAGGGAGCTATTATTGGGGGTAATGTTTGGGTTACCAATGATGTGTTGCCCAAAGCTCGAGTGCTACAAGAGCAATCTGCATCAAGGTAATTTATGATGCGTTTTTTTATTATTCTATGTCTTGCCATCAGCCTAGCAGCTTGCGCTGGTATGGAAGTAAAACCCAAGGGTGAAGTTGTTGTGGGAGTTGAGGTGGGTAAGCCATAGATAATTGGTTAAAATGTTAAATGATATGGTATTTGTATCTTGTAATTATTATATTGTTTAAATTTACATAAATGCAGCTTTAAAAGCTTGTGCACACTGTTGCGATATTTTGTTTTTGTCCGCTCGCTGCGTCAGAGTTTTTTTGCCTTTACGCAGGACCTTGAGGTCATTTACGCAGGCAAAAAAATCTTCCTTGCGAGCGAAAAAAATCTAAAATATACACAACATTGCCCACAAAAACTTACATCGTTTTTTGCATGTTTTATCATTTATATATGTTTTCTTTTAGCAAAAAACGAGTTAGCGGAAGTTAACCCCCCGATGTTTGCACATCGACCCCCTTATAGCTTCGCAAGGGGGTAAAGACACGCAGAACTAGATAAACGTATAATTATAAATCTTTAGTAAGTATATATTGTTCATTGAGTTAGAAGCAGGTGGACGTTGAGATGGGTAAGCCATAGATAATTGGTTAAAATGTTAAATGATATGGTATTTGTATCTT
>CAYJIU010000151.1:0-2663 GCA_964370305.1 uncultured Desulfovibrionaceae bacterium | reverse complement strand
CGCGCCCCCATCCCCTTTGCCCTCTGCGGAGCAGGCCCAAATTAATATGAAAGATGTACTAAAAAACAAGATGAACAAAATATATGAACTTTTATCCTGCTATAATAATTTTAGTAATAAACATTTTTTAAATTACAATACCGTGGCGCAAGAAGCACATACACGAAAAATATGATGCAAATAATATAATTAGTTGTTAGGCTTAAGACATGGTAGCCAAGTTGGACATTATCAGACAGCAAATTTTAGCCACCGGCCAAGTACAAGGGGTGGGCTTTAGACCCTTTATCTACAGACTAGCCCACATACACAACCTAAGCGGCAATGTAAGCAACACTTCACAAGGTGTATGCATTGAAGTACAAGGAATTGCAGAAAATATTAATAATTTTTTGCATGATTTAAAAACTCAACTCCCACCCTTGGCCAATTTACTATCTTGCACCCAGAGCCTTATACCCATCAAGGAAAATGAGATAAATTTTAAGATTATAGGCAGCCAAGGCCATGGGGGGCACTCAGTGCTCATTAGTGCAGATACCAGCATTTGCGCCCAATGCACGCAAGATATATTTGAGCATAAAAACCGCCGATATCACTATCCTTTTACTAATTGCACTAACTGCGGCCCGCGTTATACCATTACTCATTCCATACCCTATGATCGTTCCACCACGTCCATGGCCTGCTTTCCTCTTTGCCAAGAATGTTTAGCAGAGTATGAAAATCCTCTTAATCGCCGTTTCCATGCCCAGCCCAATGCCTGCCCCGTATGTGGGCCAAGGGTATGGTGTGTAGAAGACAATACATCTCTTGCAAACACAAGCTATGCCAATGCCCCAGCTCATCTACGTGATGATGAAGCATTAAAAACCATGGCAATACATTTGAAAAACGGCAAACTAGCTGCCATAAAGGGCCTTGGTGGATTTCATCTTTGTTGCGATGCCCATAACGAAGCTAGTATCACCCTTTTGCGCAAGCGTAAAAACAGGCCACACAAACCGCTAGCCATCATGGTAGCAAACCTTGATATGGCAAGGCGCATTGCCCACATAGCACCAGAACATGAAGCCTTACTCACAAGCCATGAAAAACCCATTGTGCTTTGCCCAAAAATTGAAGGTTCACTGCCCAAGGCCATTGCTCCGGACGCAGATAGTGTTGGAATTGTACTAGCTTACACCCCACTACACATGGTATTGTTTAAGCATTATGCCTCTTTATTTAAGCATGCAAATCAAGACATCATAGCCTTAGTCATGACCTCGGGCAATGCCGGCGGAGAGCCCATTTGTCTTGGCAATAAAGAAGCTTTGCACCGCCTTGCACATATTGCTGATGTATTCTTGCTCCACAACCGAGATATCTTAGTACGAACCGATGACTCTGTATGTAATACCGCTAAGAACATAAATAAAATTATTCCGCAAATGCGCAATACGTTCTTGCGAAGAGCAAGGGGTTATGTGCCACGCCCCATACAAGTTATGAGGCAAGAGCACATAGCTAAGCATACGCCTTCCATCTTAGGTATGGGGGCTGAACTAAAATCCACCCTTTGCCTTAGCCGTGGGCATATGGCGTTTTTAAGCCAACATATTGGTGACTTACAAAATGTAGAAACCCTTAGTTTTTATAATGAAGTCATGACCCACTTAGAGATGCTTTTGGAAGTGCAAGCCAAAGCTATTGTGCATGATTTGCACCCTAATTTTATGTCCACACAAGTGGCAAAAGAAATAGCCCATAAGCGCGATATACCATGCTTAGTTTTGCAGCATCACTTTGCCCATGCCTGGGCTGTACTTGGAGAACATAACTTTGAAGGCAAAGCCCTAGCCCTCACTTTAGACGGCACTGGGCTTGGACTTGATGGCAGTATTTGGGGCGGAGAGCTATTATATATTGATACCAATACCCTTGAGCATCAACGCTTGGGCCGCTTAGCCCCTTTTAGCCTTGCGGGCGGGGACGTTGCCACTAAAGAACCATGGCGCATTGCTCTAGCTTTAGCCCATGGCACCAGCTTTGAGCAGCACATTATAGCAAGCCATGAAAAATGGGGGCCGGCGGTACTAGAAATGCTAGCGCGCGGGGTTAATTGCATACAAACATCTAGCGTAGGCCGACTCTTTGATGGAGTTGCCGCAGCCCTTGGTCTTTGCACGCATACCAGCTATGAAGGGCAAGCTGCCATACGCCTTGAATATGCTCAAAGCCAGCTGACATGGAAAAATGATGACATAAAAAACACCTACCCCTGTATGCCCATAAAGTCAGCTGATACTGGACTTTGGGAATTACCAACACAAGAACTATTTTTGGCAAGCTTAGATGAATATTTTACGGCAAAACAAGATATTGCCCACGTGGCCCGTCGCTTTCATATAAGCCTAGCCCAAGGTTTTGCCCATATGGCAAAGCTTGCCGCAGACGAAGTAGGAACTTCATATATAGCCTTATCCGGCGGAGCCATGCAAAATGGGGTTTTACACACCTTATTACCGTATCTACTGAGTAATATGGGCCTTCAAGTGCTCATGCATAAAAATGCACCAGCCAACGATGGTGGCATTGCTCTCGGGCAAGTGGCCTGGGGTTTGAAATCTGTTATTTAATACGACTTTCTGAGTTGTTTGTCTTTTGGCTAAAATTTTATG
>CAYJIU010000150.1:0-2684 GCA_964370305.1 uncultured Desulfovibrionaceae bacterium | reverse complement strand
AAGTGAGTAAAAGAGTACGAATATGCGCACCGTCAACGTCGGCGTCTGTCATAATCACCACTTTGTGATAACGCAATTTATTTAAATCAGTATCATCTTTGCCAATACCTGCCCCCATGGCAGTTATGAGCGCTTTTACTTCTTTATTGGCAAGCATTTTATCAAAGCGTGTTCTTTCGGTATTTAAAATTTTACCACGCAAAGGTAAAATGGCTTGGCTTTTAGGGTTGCGTCCTTGCTTTGCAGAGCCACCTGCAGAGTCACCTTCCACAATAAATAATTCAGATTCAGCAGGATCTTTGCTTTGGCAATCAGCCAATTTACCGGGTAAGGAATTATCAGACAATGCACCTTTGCGGCGTACTAAATCTTTTGCTCTTCTTGCAGCATCGCGAGCTCTGGCCGCATCTATGGCTTTATCAATAATTAAACGAATATCTTTAGGATGTTCTTCAAAATGTTCTGTTAATTTATCATATACAAGACCTGAAACTATACCGGCAATTTCGCTGTTTCCAAGCTTAGTTTTTGTTTGACCTTCAAATTGAGGATTAGGTAATTTAACGCTAATAACGGCTGTTAAACCTTCACGAACATCATCACCAGAAAGACTGGATCCTTTGAGTTTTTTATTAATATCAGCTTGATTTTTTATATAACCGTTTATGGCACGGGTTAAAGCTGTTCTAAAACCCATAAGGTGCGTACCACCTTCTTTAGTGCGGATATTATTAGCAAAAGTAAGCACATTTTCTTTATATCCGGCATTATATTGCAAGGCAAAATCCACAGTCACATTATTGGTTAAGCCTTCGCCTTCAATAACGGTATGAATGCCACTTTCACCGGAATTTAAGTCTTTCACAAATTGTGAAATTCCGCCATCTGCTCTAAATAAATGCGTTTCGGAAGTACGTTCATCAATGCATTCTATTTCAAGACCTTTATTTAAGTAAGCCAGTTCTTCAAAGCGTTTTTTAAGAATTTCATATGAATATTCTGTAACTTCAAATATTTCTTCGTCGGGCTTAAAACGAATGGTTGTACCACGATCTGAGGTTTCACCTTCATTGCTCAGCTCATCTAAAGGCAAACCTCGAGAATATGTTTGCTTATATTTTAATCCATTACGACGAACTGTTACTATAAGGCTTTCAGAAAGAGCGTTTACACAAGAAACACCTACACCGTGCAAACCACCTGAAACTTTATAACTGTCATTATCAAATTTACCACCGGCGTGTAGCTTAGTCATAACAACTTGTACAGCCGGTACACCTTCTTTAGGGTGAATATCTACAGGAATACCACGGCCATTATCTTTAACAGTGACACTATTATCCACATGTAAAATAACTTGTACGCGTGTACAAAAACCGGCCATAGCTTCGTCAATGGAGTTATCTACTACTTCATAAACAAGGTGATGCAAGCCGCGCGAATCTGTGGAGCCAATATACATGGCAGGCCGCATACGCACTGCAGAAAGCCCTTCTAAAATAGTGATAGAAGAAGCATCATAAGAAGAACTTGGTTTATCAGTCATAATTAAACATCATCCTCGCTATAAAAATTTGTATCTGTAATCTTCATGGGCATAATAATGACTAAATATTCTAAGTCATCCTTACCGCGAACAGCACAAGGCCCTTCTGAACCTGTTAAGGTCATACTTAAATCTTCTGAATTAAAATGGCCCATAATATCCATCAAATCCTTGGTTGGAAAAGCAATACGCTTAATGTCACCGTCATAGCGCATTTCTATATTTTCGTTGGCATAGCCTACTTCTTGACCTTGAGCAGAAAGCAAAGCTTCTTCAGCGCTCAAATCAAAATAAGTGCAGCGATTATTATTGGTATTAAAAATACTTATACGCCCAAGAGCTTCGGAGCATTCTTTACGGTTAATAATAATTGTAGAATTTTCTCCATTTATTTTATCTAAAAATGGCATATAATCCGGAAAACTATGCGTGGCGCGCGGTAGACTTATAATTTCTTGAGCTCCTAAAGAGCGCACATAAAAACGCTTATCACTGACATTTAATTCAATTTCATCAGATCCGAGCCATTTTTTAAGTTCTTGTAAATATTTTTTTTGTAATAAAATACCTTCATTAGGCAAGATACTTTTTAATTCATCATGGTTAAATCCTACCATGGCAAATTGATGTCCATTTAAACCACACACTTCTATACGCCCTTCTTCATTTTCAGCAATGGGCTTCATATACAAACAAGCAATGGCATCCATGGCATCATCGTCACTTATGCAAAAAGTAACTTTATCTAAAATATCTTGTAAAAAATCTCCTGACCAAATGACAGCATTTTCTGTGGGGAAGGGTGAAAAATTTTGGAACCAAACCGAGTCATTAATGGCCAAAGAATATTTACGACGACCTTGTTCTAATAACAGAGAGTTTGACTCTGCATCTAAACTCAGCTGTATGGCACCATTTGGCAATTGTTTTACAAGGTCCACAAAAGCTCGCCCATGTACACCCACAAGGCCACCTTCTTCTACTTGAGCAGGATAAATACCACAAAATTCAATGTTAGCGTCGGTGGCCATAATAGAAATACTATTTCCATCGGCATGAAGCCATATGGACCGTAAATAAGCTGCTCCTGAACGTACAGGAATAATGTTGGCTGCTTTTTGCAAGCCTTCAATGATTT
>CAYJIU010000149.1:0-2709 GCA_964370305.1 uncultured Desulfovibrionaceae bacterium | reverse complement strand
GAAAGGCTATTTTTGAAAATTTGTTCAAAACCAAGGAATTTTAAAATACTTTGGTTTACACTTGGATGAAAGCGTAGGCCACCTTTGTATGGGCCAATGGCTGAGTTAAATTGCACCCTATAACCGCGGTTAACCTGCACGCGGCCTTTATCGTCTGTCCAAGCAACGCGGAAGGTAAGTTGCCTTTCTGGCTCAGTAATGCGCTCTAAAATATTGTGTTGTTGGTATTTAGCTTCGCGCTCAAATAGCGGGCCTAGGGAGTCAACAACCTCTTTAACCGCTTGCATAAATTCTGGTTGATGTGCGCATACTTTTTTCAGCTTACGCATAACTTTCTGTGGGTAATTTACAGCCATTTTCTTCTCCTTAAATTTGTGTGTGGCACATTATATAAAAAGGTCAACAGAAAAAAAAGCCCTAAAATTCCTTTTTTCATATGCTAAGCCAAATTTTTGTTTAAGGTCTTGTAAATAAAGAAAATATTTTTTGTATTTTGCTTGTGATGGTCACTTTTGTTTTTTGCTTGCCTATGCTATGCAGTGAGTACAAAATGTTTATGGAGGCACTTGTGCAAAATACCATTTTAGATGTTGTAGGTAATACACCATTTATTAAGCTTGGGGCCATTAATCCACATCCATGCGAAATTTGGCTTAAGCTTGAAAGCCGTAACCCCGGTGGATCGGTGAAAGATCGCGTTGCTGCATATAGCGTGCAAAAGGCCTATGTGGAAAAAAAAATTAATTCTGATACCGTCATTATTGAGCCAAGCAGCGGAAATACTGGAATTGCTCTTGCCATGATTGCAGCTGTTTATGGGATGCGTTGCATAGTTACCATGCCGGACAATATGAGTATTGAGCGTGTAAAAAATATGCAAGCTTATGGGGCGGAGGTGGTTTTAACAAAAGCCTCTGAGGGCATGGCTGGTGCGGTTAAGCGCGCCGAGCAGATTTTTTTAGAGACTGATAATGGTTTTATGTTAAATCAGTTTTCTAATCCGCAGATAGTTGAGGCCCATTATTTGAGTACGGGGCCGGAAATATTTTCAAAATTTGGTAGCGATCTTCATGCTTTAGTGGCAGGTGTGGGCACAGGCGGAACCATTAGCGGGACTGGTCTGTTTTTACGTGAGCGTTTGGATCATTTAAGTATATACGCTGTGGAGCCGCATGAATCCCCCATGCTTTCGCAAGGTAAATCAGGGCGGCATGGTATTCAAGGTATTGGGCCAAACTTTGTTTCTAAAATTTTGCGGCGTGATATCTTGGATGAAGTAATGACTGTAAAAACCGATGAGGCCATAGCCATGAGTAAACTTTTGTGTACCACGGCAGGTATTAGTTGTGGTATATCCTCAGGGGCCAATGTTTGCGCTGCTTTGCGCTTGGCTTCGCAAAAGCACATGCAAGGTAAGAGTATTGTAACTTTTGTTTGTGATACTGGTGAGCGTTACCTTGCTGCTACGTGAAAATCGTGAAATAAGAGTCCCCCTCTGTACAAAAATTGTAAAGAGGGGGATTTAATTTGTGTAATTTCCAAAATTTTTAAGGAAACGCTGATTTAATCGGCGCTTTCTTAATATCTGTAATGCTCAGCCTTATACGGGCCTTCTACTTTTACGCCGATATAGTCCGCCTGCTCCTTGGTAAGTTTGGTGAGTTTTGCGCCGATGCGGTCAAGGTGCAATCTTGCTACTTCTTCATCAAGGTCTATAGGCAAGATATATACATGGTTTTTAAGGTTTTTATCAGTAGCGAGGCGAATTTGCGCAAGCACCTGATTTGTAAAACTATTAGACATAACAAAGCTTGGGTGCCCTGTGGCGCAGCCAAGGTTGACTAAGCGGCCTTCAGCCAGAACAACGATGGAGCGGCCTGATTTTAATGTCCATTTATCTACCTGTGGTTTAATGTTTAAGCAGGTAATACCGGAAGTGTTTTCTAAATAGCTCATTTCTATTTCATTATCAAAATGCCCGATATTGCAGATTATGGCTTCATCCTTCATGGCTTCCATGTGAGCACCTGTAACTACATGATAGTTGCCAGTGGCAGTTACAATTATATCGGCCTCTTTTACAGCTTCTTCCATGGTGGTGACTTTATAGCCTTCCATGGCTGCTTGTAGGGCGCAGATGGGGTCAATTTCTGTAACCAATACGCGAGCACCAAACCCACGCATGGATTGAGCACAACCCTTGCCCACATCGCCATAGCCTGCAATGACAACAACCTTACCTGCTATCATAATGTCGGTGGCTCTCTTGATGCCATCAGCTAGGGATTCGCGGCAACCATAGAGGTTGTCAAATTTAGACTTGGTTACGGAGTCATTTACGTTAATGGCGGGAAAGAGCAACTTGCCTTCCTCAGCCAATTGGTAAAGCCTATGCACGCCGGTGGTGGTTTCTTCAGAAACGCCTTTGACCTTGGCACTCATGCGTTGCCAATGGTCTTTGCTATTTTGATATGCAAGGGCAAGGCGGTGCATAATGAGTTGAAATTCTTTGTTATCGTATGTTTTATCTAGCAGTGATGGATCTTTTTCTACTTCTACACCTTTATGCAACATAAGGGTGGCATCGCCGCCATCATCTACAATTAAATCAGGGCCGCTACCGTCTGGCCAAGTAAGGGCCATTTCTGTGCACCACCAGTATTCTTCAAGGGTTTCGCCCTTCCATGCAAAAACTTTGGCATATCCAAG
>CAYJIU010000148.1:0-2727 GCA_964370305.1 uncultured Desulfovibrionaceae bacterium | reverse complement strand
CCATGTATTTAAAAAACGTCATCAAGAGGAAATGTCATTTTGCAAATCGGAATCAATCACGTGATGGGCACCCATAACGCGAATTGTATAAACCTTAAGTCTAGACTTTTTCTTGACTCTATGGCATAATTACTTCATGAAGAATTTGTACTCCATCCACCTTGACCGCAGTGATCTTATGGAGCTTGAAGGCCATTTAGTTGATGCCTTGCGTAAAATCTTTCCTTTTGTAAGCCATAGCCTTTATTTTCCCACCGCTCAAAACAGCATTGAAGAACCACAATGGATTCCTAAAGAACGTACCTTGCTCTTGCCTTTACGCCATAGAAATAAGGATTTTGGAGTCTTCATGGCCCGAGGAGCCAAGGCTAGGGATGTACGAAAATTACTCCAAACCCTACCAAAAATTGCAGAACTTTGCCTTGAGCATTTATTGTGCATTAAACAAAGCCGTACCGATGAACTCACCGGCCTTGCGCGCATGAGCCGTTTACTCATGCGTATGGAACACTATGCCGATATGGTGCGCTCACCACTTATGGCTGGCACAGAAGATCAAAACCCAAGTTATAAAGCTTGCATGAGTTTACTCGTCATCCGCTATCCAGACTTAAATTCCCTTGCCACTGAATATGGCTATATGTTTGCACATAAGGCCATATCAAGCTGGGCTAAAGCCATACAAAAAGACCTACCATATGAGGTAGTTGCAGCGCGTAGTGGAGAGTATGAATGTACCCTACTCCTGCCTGCAGCAACGCGTAGTTCCTGCACCAAACTTGCACATGAAATACTTAAAAGAATTGCTGCAATTAAATTAACCCACACACCAAGCAAGCGTGTTATCCGTTTAAATTGTGTTGCAGGCTTTGCCCTATACCCACAGGATATGGAAAGTAAACGCGTGGCCTTACCCATGTCTGAGCAAGCCCACTACCTTTTACATAAAGCCCGTCTGGCAACAGATATAGCCTTTGAGCGTAGCAAGTTTTATGATCCACAAGACAAGCAACACCCCCCTTGCATAGCATATTCAAACATCATAGCCCAAGGTGGTATTATTCGAGATATTCTGCCTCTAGGGCAACTTTTAACTAACTTAGGACGAGCCGTGGGAGCAAAGGAAGGCCAATGCTTTACAGTGTGGGGGCCGCAAAATGTTTGCAAAGGCGAAATTGTTTTAATTGACGTTCAAGAAAGCCATTCCATAGCTGAGGCCATTTTACATGATCCAGCTTGGCCATGGGAACAAGGCGATAGCTTGCGCACTTCTACCGAAGTCACACATCATTCGCAAAATTACGCGCCAAATGCAGAAAGTACTCAGGCTAAAGATGATGCAACAATCAGCAGTAACCCTATTATTGCTAATACATTTCAAGCAAATACGAATATTTTAAGCCATGCTGACTTTTTACGCCAATTCACCAAGGAGCGCGAAAGCAAGGCAAACTTTGCCTTAGCCTTGGTACGCCTTAGCCCACCTCATGCAGACATATTGACTAAGGAGCAAGAGCAATCCATACAAAATTTGGCGGAGCTTTGCACAAACACCTTCCACCAGACTCTACATACTGACAGTAACTTTAAAATACCGTTATTATGTGGAAAATATGGAGCAACAAGTCTAATATTCTTCCATGCAGGAGCCACGGCAGATGCCTTATACGATTTATATATACACTTAGCCAACACCGCTAAAAACCACGACATGCACCTAAGTATTGGTCTTGCTTCCTATCCATATTTGCAATGTAGCAAAGGCGATATGCTGGAGGCTTGCCACAAAGCACTTGAACTGGCTTTATTATTACCAAATCCGCAAGTGGGCGTTATGGGCACATTGGCCTTAAATATCAGTGCTGACCAATATTACAGCCAAGGTAATACATTTAAAGCTGTGGAAGAATATAAATTAGCACTCTTGGCCGACCCTAAAAATGCTATGGCTTGGAATTCGCTCGGAGTATGTATGGCGGCTGTCAATCGCCTAGGTGAAGCTCGCCAATACTTCAAAGAGGCCCTAAAACTTTGGAAGAAAACCCCACCTCAAGAACCCAGTGAGTTTACTGCAACTCTATATAATCTCGGCACTGTATGCCAAAATTTGAAAGAATTTCGCAGTGCTGCCCGCTATTTTAGGCAATGTATTCAAGTGGATGACAAGCACTACTTTGCACATATTCGCTTGGGGCAATTGGCAGAAATATCCGGAAGATACAAACAAGCCAGACAACATTTCACCACCGCCGCCACTTATGAAGACACTCAAAAACATGGTGGAGTTGCACGCAGACATCTGGCAAGAGTGGCGTTGCGCCAACGCCGCGACGCCGAAGCAAGAGAGCTTTTACATGAGGCATTATTGCGCAATGCTCAAGATGCCATAGCCTTATCCATGCTGGCAAAGCTATACTTAGATGGCGGAGAAGACCCCAGTATGTCAGAAATGCTTGCCCGTAGAAGTGTGGGTTTAAGGCCAGAATACGGCCCTTCGTGGCAAATTTTGGCAGATAGCTTGCGCGCTCTTGGGCGTGAGCATGATGCCTTGCAAGTGGAAAATAGAATTTAAATACAAATGCGCGCAAAAGCTTAGCTTTCCAGACTGCTGACAAAGCTTATTGGGGGGGGGGGGGGGGTGGGGGGATGGTTGGTTGCGCCACCCCCCGGGCCAAAAAAAATAAAACGGCCAAAAAGTTTTACGTGGTATGTTGGGTTTTTTGGTTG
>CAYJIU010000147.1:0-2943 GCA_964370305.1 uncultured Desulfovibrionaceae bacterium | reverse complement strand
CTTTAGACCAAGTTTGCGTGGCAAGGGGCATGGTGTCCAAAAGAAATTGCATGTGTTGTTTGCTGGCTTTAGCCTTTTTTTCACTGGCCAAAATGTCGCGCATGTCGCGCAAATAACAAGCAATATATTTTTTTTCATCATGTATTACGCGTACTAAAGTTGCTTCGGTAATGATGGACTCGCCCTGTCGATTCACATGGGTCCAATCAAATGTGCAACGGCCTTCGTCAAGGGCAGTTTGTATATAGGCATGACCAAGTTTGGCAGACGATTGCCCATCGGGCTGAAATTCTGGTGTAAATTCTTTATGGTGAAGCCTGTATTCATCTAAGTCTTTGAGCTTAAAAAGCTCTATGTATGCTTGATTGCAATAAACAGCATTTAAGTTTTCATCCCAAAAGCTAAAGCATACTGGCATGGTATCAATAAAGTCTGTTGCAAGAAGGGGGGGAAGGCAGGCAGTTGAGCTGTCTTTATTAGGCATAAGGGTACTCTTAAGGAAAGTAAAAGTAAATTTTGCGGTTATGAGTTTTGTAAACTGTTATGGTGCTGTGTAATTAATATATGATTGTATATCTTAAGTGATGTTAAGTTGCAAGTATATTATTTTTGCGTGTATCATATGGAAACCCCTACACATATTGTGCAGGGGTTTCGGCAAGCGGTATTGTGTTCTAGGAATATTAGAAACGGTATGTAAGGTTAACGGTCATTTTCCAAGCGTCTTTGTAGTGTAAGCTATTGGAAGTTTGGTTGCCAATTCTGCCCCAAGCGTCTTCACTGAGCCAAAGGTGTATATAGCCCAATTCTATGTCGGCTGTGAGGTTATCATAGATTTTGTATCTGGTATCAAAGTTGATTTCAATGCCGGTATCTTCAGTGGTTAAGTAGGTACCAAAGGAGTTGAAGTCGGTCATTTGACGATACACTGCACCGTTACCAGACGTTGTTTTTCTGCCGGTAATGTAGTCTGCCATTTCAGGAGCGTTGGTTCCGCCAAAGAAGTTTACACGGAATAAGTGCGAAAGGTCGTCCACAAAGCTCATTTTTTTGAGCCTAAAGCCAACACCCCAAGTGCCGTTGGGGTTGGTGTCAAGAACACCTTTGCCACCACCAACGCTGGAGGAGCCACGATAACCAAAGCTTGATTGAGAATTGGCTATGCTATTGGTGGTGCTGATATAAGGCATGCGCTCAGAGCCATTATTCACATCGCTGTCGTCACCACTGAAATACCAAGCGTAGATGCCGGGAGTTCCCCAATCCATTTTGTATTCAATCAAAGCCGTAGCATACCAACCTTCACGGTCAAGATAATCACGGCCTGTGGATGTGGCACCATAGATGGCGTCAAATGTGAAGCGCCAAGGATCTGCGGCTGTTATGTCAGTGGTTACGCCACCCCAAAATAATGAAGTGTACTGTTCAGTGAATATAGAGTTTTGTGGTCTTGTTGTGGCAAAAGCTGCAGGGAAAAGGCCGTCGCGTATTTGGTGAGACGAAATACCGCGTGGAGAATGGATTGATATATTAAAACTATTAGTACTGGTAGCTTGGGGGTTAACAGTGTTGTGTCCCATGGCGCCGCCCACAGCCCAAGGGGTGATTTTAAAGCCATCATAAGATATGGGAAGTACTAAGCCAAACAAATCCATATTGTCATAAGCATTGGCGTCAGAGCCATTATCGCCAGCCCAATTATCGTTGTAAGGGCGATACCAGAAACCGGTAAGGGATATGTTGTTGTTAAATTTATAGGATGAAGTAATGCCTGCCACATCGTCTATAAGCACAGGGTTGTCCACGGTGGTACTTGGCAACACACCTGCTTGCAAGCCCATGCGGAAACGCCATTCTGTATCTGGCACAATCCAATCAAGATAGGCATGCTTTACACGTACTATTTGACCGTCAGCCCCTAAAGCACCACCGTCGGCACCATAGCCCCAGCGATAATCGCCCATTTCAAAGTGTACAGTACCCGACAAAGATTCTGAAGCTATTGCTTCGATTTGCAGGTGGGTACGTTGTATAGCTTCAAAATTGTCGCGCGATTGGTGCACGGCTGCCCATTGCTGACCATACACACTGTTGCCGGCACGGTCTTGGCTCATAAAATTACCACCGTCAACATAGTCAAAGACAAAAAGGAACATTCCTTTGACTTTAAATTCAATGGCTTGAGCATTGGCTGCGCCAAGCAACATGGCCGCTGTAATGCACAATGTTAAAAGTTTTTTCATTACTTCCTCCCTGAAAGTACAAGTAAACATTAAACACATCTGCCACATTATATGAGCAGAACTCCTCGTTTTATATATAAAGAGCACAATATGGTTAAAATATTTTTACAAAACATCGGAAGTAGGCCATTGTTTTGTCAATCTATGCTCTCAATCTTTGAAACAGTGCTTTGTTCTTACTTGGTTTTTTCATTTTAATGTGAAATAAAGCACATAATAAGACCAATAGCAACAGCCCCTGATGGTGTCAAGGCATAGTCTTTTATTTTAGTTTAAATAAATTTAATCTTTGTTAAGTTTTTGTTACATTTGCTGCGTGGAGGCATGTGTTTGTTTTAGGTATAGCCTGTTAATGCTTTGGGCGTAGCCAATGGTATAATGTGTAATACAATATTTCTGGTGAGATGGGTTTGGTAATATGGTCATTCATGCCGTGGGCCAGGCTTATTTCTTTGTCACCTGTCATGGCGTGGGCCGACATGGCTATGATGGGAAGCTTGGTAAATTTTTCTATTTTGCGTATATTTTTTGCGGCTGTAAGTCCGTCCATAACGGGCATTTGTATGTCCATAAGCACAAGGTCATAGGTATGTTCTTCAAGCATTTGTAAAGACTTTTCGCCATTATCGGCAATGTCTACTGTGTAGCCTTTAGCTTTTAAAAGTTCTTCTGCAATAAGTTGGTTTATTTCATTGTCTTC
>CAYJIU010000146.1:0-3064 GCA_964370305.1 uncultured Desulfovibrionaceae bacterium | reverse complement strand
AAAGCTACACCACAGGATATTTTTCAGGCAACTATGAAGATATGATTGCCTTTGCCATTCTTATCCTCATTCTTATTTTCAGACCGGATGGCATTCTAGGTAAAGCCAAGGTACAAAAGGTGTAGTCATGAAAGTGATGTACAAAGCCTTATTGGTATCTATCTGGTTTATGATTTTAACCTTTCCCCTTATGGGAATTAAGGTTAATGCCATTGAAAAAATTATCATCTGGCGTTTTGAGAGCGTACTTTTCTTGGGTATTGCCATGTTTGGCTTGTCCATACTCTGGCATTATTGCTTTCAGCGCAAAGCCAATGGTGAACCAATCATTCCCATCCCTAAAAGTGTAAGCACGGCAGCGCAGGGTATTGTTGAAAACCCGTTATTTAAGCGTGGTTTACCTCTGTCTATATTTGCGGTGCTTTTAATTATGCCCGTCGTTAGCTCCATGTATCAAACAAATATTATGATTTCAGCCTTGCTTTATGTGATGCTGGCCTTGGGTCTAAATATTGTTGTGGGTATTGCGGGGCAATTGGTGCTTGGATATGTGGCTTTTTATGCAGTGGGCGCATATACATATGCTTTGTTAAATCAATATTTTGCATTAGGATTTTGGGTGTGTTTACCGCTTGGCGGTATTATGGCTATATTTTTTGGCTTGGCTTTAGGCTTTCCTGTACTACGCTTGCGCGGTGACTATTTAGCCATTGTAACCCTTGGTTTTGGTGAAATTGTGCGCCTCGTACTACAAAATTGGGCCGATGTTACAGGTGGCCCCCGTGGTATTTCAAATATTCCCCCCCCCGGACTTTTTGGTGCAAAGCTAGATTTGGCTGAGAACAGTATTTATATCTATTATTTAGTGCTTGCGGCTGTTTTAGTTACTATTCTTATTATTTCACGTATTAAAAACTCACGTGTGGGTCTTGCCTTGCAGGCCTTACGTGAAGACGAAATAGCGGCCGAGGCCATGGGTATTGATATTACCAAGGTGAAACTTTCTGCCTTTGCCTTAGGTTCATGCTGGGCAGGATTTGCTGGAGTTATTTTTGCGGCCAAAACTTCATTTATTAATCCAGCTAGTTTTAGCTTTATGGAATCAGCCATGATTTTATCCATGGTGGTGCTAGGGGGCATGGGCTCCATTTCCGGTGTTATTATTGCGGCCATGATTTTGATTTTAGTTCCAGAATATTTAAGGGCATTTTCTGAATATCGCATGCTTATATTTGGTATGGTTATGGTACTTATGATGATTTTTAGACCTCAAGGGCTTGTGACCAGTGAACGCCGCCGTTACTCGGTACCGCAGGAAAATAACAAAGAGAGTGTAGCATGAAACCCATTTTGCAAGTAAACTCACTCTCGCGTAACTTTGGCGGGCTTAGGGCGTTAAATGAGGTTGATTTAACTGTAAATTCAGGTGAAATCGTAGCCCTTATTGGGCCCAATGGTGCTGGTAAAACTACGTTTTTTAATTGTATTACTGGCATTTATGCTCCTTCAGAAGGCGATGTATACTTTAACTCACCAGATGGTAAAGAGCATCACTTAAATGGTAAAAAACCACATAATATTACAGCACTGGGCATGGCTAGAACTTTCCAAAACATTCGCCTTTTTTCAGAAATGACTGTGCTTGAAAATGTTATGATAGGTCGCCACTGTAGAACCAGTGCTGGGATATTTGGAGCTATTTTGCGTGATAAGGGCACTCGTAAAGAAGAAAGAGAAGTTATTGAACATAGTTATGAATTATTGCGTAGCCTAAATTTGCATACGCAATATGATGAAAAAGCTAAAAATTTATCTTATGGTGCGCAACGTCGCCTTGAGATTGCGCGGGCCATGGCTACGGAACCTTATCTTCTTTTGCTCGATGAACCAGCCGCAGGCATGAACCCTAACGAAACGCAAGAACTTGAGGGGCTTGTGCGTGAAATCCGTGACAAATTTAAACTTTCTATTTTGCTCATTGAGCATGATATGTCCATAGTAATGTCTATGTCAGATCGCATTTATGTTATGGAATACGGATCGCGCATTGCTGCCGGAACCCCCGAAGAGGTGCGCGCAAACCCCATGGTTATTAAAGCCTATCTTGGGGAGAGTGACCATGCTTAAATTAAATAATGTCCAAACATTTTACGGCAATATTCAAGCTTTGCGCGATGTAAGCCTCACCATCAATGCCGGTGAAATTGTTACACTTATTGGTGCCAATGGGGCCGGTAAGAGTACGACTCTTATGACCATTTGTGGCATTAATCCATTGCGTAGCGGGGAAGTGACGTTTGAAGGTGAATCCCTAAGCTCATTAAAACCCAATGAAATAGTGAAGTTAGGTATAAGCCAAGTGCCAGAAGGGCGATTGATTTTCCCTGATTTAACGGTGCAAGAAAATATTGAGCTGGGCGCATTTTTACGCCATGATAAGGATGAAATCAAACGCGATCAAGAGTATGTATTTAGCCTCTTCCCCATTTTGGCAGAACGCCGCCGCCAAGCTGGTGGCACTCTTTCTGGTGGCGAACAACAAATGCTTGCCATTTCGCGCGCTCTCATGGCTCGTCCAAGACTATTGCTTCTTGATGAACCATCTCTCGGCCTTGCCCCCATTATCATTAGGCAAATATTTGGTATTATAGAAAAAGTAAATTCAGACGGCACTACAGTATTCTTGGTAGAGCAAAATGCAAACCAAGCCTTGCGCATTGCTCATCGTGGTTATGTGATGGAGAATGGGCGCATTGTAATGGAAGATAGTGCCGAGGCCTTACTTTCTAGCCCTGAGGTTAGAGAAGCCTATCTTGGCATGTAAACATTCCTGCTTTTATTCATAACTCACCATTCGGAGAGATAGCGAAGCCCGGCCGTAACGCGCTCGACTCGAAATCGAGTTGTCCCTTAATCGGGGCACGTGGGTTCGAATCCCACTCTCTCCGCCATTTGAGTATTTTAAGAAGAATTTTATAGTCCGTAATTCCTTGTAAATAAAGGGGTTATGGATTTTTCTTGTCCTATGTGATGTAAGCCCATCTTGCAAAATCCATTTTGAATG
>CAYJIU010000145.1:0-3098 GCA_964370305.1 uncultured Desulfovibrionaceae bacterium | reverse complement strand
TTTTTCTTTTATTCTTGTTTTTGTTTTTGTTTTTGTTTTTTGGGGGGAACTTTTCTGAAGAAAAGTTCCCCCCAAACCCCCCTCAAAAAACTTTATCGCCATCCCCTATGGGGATGGAAAGTTCTCAGTAAGGGTTATAAATACTTCGTAATAATTTATTTAGAGAGCCAAAAAACAACTCGTAATAAACTGCTCAAAAAGTATTAAATGCAAGGAAATGTAGCCTTTTGTAAGAGGAGTAGGGTCTTTCCCCCTCGGCCCGAACAACGCACCACACTGACAATGCAAATAACCTTTATAAATAAATTATTTACGCAAGCCAAGCTTTTCAATCAAAGATCTATACCGTTGAACATCAGTTTCACGTAAATATTTTAACAATTTACGTCTTTGGCTTACCAATCTAAGCAAACCAGTACGGGAGTGAAAATCTTTTTTATGCTCTTTGAAGTGGCCAGTAAGGTCTTCAATACGAGCAGTTAAAAGTGCAATTTGTACCTCTGGGGAACCGGTATCGCCTTCATGTTTAGCGTGAGCGTCGATAACAGCCTTTTTTTGTTCAGCATTCATAACCACAGCAATTCTCCAATTTTTTAAAATGTACTAGGCAAAATTGCCCAAAATCTAAAATTCCCCTAAAGATATCTAATCCCAAAGCCCTCTAAGTACCGTCCAGCACAATTTGCCTTGCATTTTTGCAGCTGTAGCTAATGCAACGGGCTTTTCTTCCCCATCAAGCAAGATAGCCTTGCTTGCTTCGCCAAGGTCTTTGTGTTCTTGGCTGCTGGGCGGGCGAAAAGCTATGGGCATACCATGCATTATTTGCTCCTGCTCATGTGCAGTCAAAATAAGTTTTGACCAATGTGGCAGGGCATAAGTTATGGGCATGACCATATTTTGCAAGTTCTTTGGTTCGGCACAAATGGCATCAAGGCCATGGGCCACATCCAATCCAAAGGGGTAACTAAACTCTCGCACAAGTTCTGTGAGCACGGCTCCGCACCCAAGGCGCATCCCCAAGCTGTGGGCCAGAGAGCGTATGTAGGTGCCAGAACTACATTCTGTACGAAAGTGCGCGTAAGGAAGGTCTATATCCAAGGCTTCGCTACGCAAAATTTCTACTGTTTTCACCTTTTTTGGTGTTTCATGCCCTTGGCGGGCAAGTTTATACAAGGGTTTACCCTTATGCTTTGCGGCAGAATATGGTGGCACTTCTTGCTCAAGGCTACCTTGCCAAGCAATTATGCCATCACGCACGGAATTTTCAGTAATATGTTCCCATGCATTTTCTGCTATAATATTACCCTCGGCATCCCAAGTATCAGTTTGTTGCCCAAGACGCAAGCAACCTTTGTACACTTTTGCGCCATCGGACATAAGATGCCCAGAAATCTTTGTGGCATGCCCCAAAAGTACCAAGAGCACACCTGAAGCCATGGGGTCAAGCGTTCCAGCATGGCCAATTTTTTTTTGCCCAAGCCTTTTTATTACGCTCAAACAACGGGCTGACGTTGGGCCTGTGGGTTTATTTAATACCAAAACTCCATGCACTTGCGGCACTTGTTCCTTTATGCCATCTGGGAAATATTGCAATATATCCATTATTGAAAGCTCTGCACAATTATTTTCAAATATAACTTTGTTGTTAAAATTTTAAAAGCTGCACTGATGCTAAAAATCAGTGTACAGAGCAAAAGACACAAAAATCAGTCATTTATCGGCGCAAGTGAATTGCGCCTATTCTTGATTTTTGGTCGCATTGACTATCGTCAACGCTCCACGAGACCCTACGCAATGAATTGCGCAGAGGTCTAATCATTAACCATTACAAATTCTCATGCGCATCTAGCCACTCATGCATGGACTTCAAAATCATTTCACTACTGGTATCAAGGTCATGAGTAAGTAATGCACCAGCGGCATTGCGATGCCCGCCACCACCAAGAGGTGAAACCATGGCTTGAACATTAATTTTACCAGTGGAGCGCAAGCTTGCTTTGCATAATTTGGGGCCATCTTCACGAATCATAGCCACGGCCAAAACTCCGCGCAAGCGGCGTAAATTCTCAACCAAGCCTTCCAAATCCTCTGCGCTGGCCTTGTGTTTAGCCAACTGCTTTAATGGTGCAGTAATGAGGGCAATGGTACCACTGCGCTCAATGCGCGCATCCTCCATAAGAGCACCCCAAAGATGTATGCGCCCAATGGACCAATTATTATCCATTTGACTGCGTACCCTTGCCACATCCAAGCCTTGCCCCACAAGGTATGAAGCAAGTAACAAAGCATGTTCAGAGGTATTATCATAGCGAAAACCACCAGTATCTGCACTTATGGCGGCATACAGGGCATCACCAATATGCCCATCGAGCGAAATATTAAGCTCATGTAAAATGGCTGCGACCATTTGCCCGGTGGCAGACATGCGCGTATCAACCCAATTATCTAAGCTACCAAAGTTTGGGTTATCAATGTGATGATCAATAGAAATGGAGGAAATGGCAAGCACTTCGTCTTGTATTTTGCCAAGGCGATGTTTATCTCCACAATCTAACACCACTGCAAGGTCAGGCTTAAAACCAATGCCGCGCAAATTTTTATGTACACGGCTTGGGGCTGGTAACCAAGTCATACTATCTGGCACATCAGAGGCATTGCACATGGCAACCCCCTTACCCAGCTGCTTAAGGCCATAGGCCAAAGCAAACATGGAGCCAATGGCATCGGCATCGGGGTTCATGTGGCAACTTAGCAAAATACGTTTATGAGCTAAGATGTGCTTAGCCATAGTTTTTGCAGGTTCATACATGGAATACGCAAAAATACTGTCTACATTCAGCATAAATTCTTTAACCAGTACTATAAATTTCTAAATCACTATAAGTCATTTCTTCGGGGCAAACAGCTTCCATCATGGCTAGGCATTTATCCATACGGCTTTGCAGATGGGCCTCAGCATTGGAGATGGAAACCACAGCAAGGCGCAAACGTGAAAGTGAGTCCGCCGTACCAGCCTCAGCAATGGCCACATTAAATTTATTGCGCACCTTTTGCTTTAAGCTATTGGCAACACGTCTTTTCCCCTTTAGGGAATCATT
>CAYJIU010000144.1:0-3167 GCA_964370305.1 uncultured Desulfovibrionaceae bacterium | reverse complement strand
GGGCAGGACTCTTAATTTATCGGTCGTGCTGACTTTGTCAGCACTCTCAAAAACCCGCTTTACGCGGGTTTTTGTTACATAAAAATTGGAGATATTTTATAATTGTTTTTGTTGCTCATCCATTTGCATGGCATTAACCGGACAAATTTTTGTGCACAGCCCGCAAGCAATGCATTTTTCAGATACAAAATTAGTCAGGCGCGTGTTAACATCCACATATAGTGCTTCTACTTTGCACATGGCGGTACACATGCCGCAATGCATGCAATTCTCTTGATTAAAGGTTACTTTATTACTAAAACCAAGGACTTTGACACCACATTCTTTAAGATATGCAATGCTGCGATTAATATTTTCGCTGGAACCAAGAAGCTCAAGGGTCAAATGTCCTTCTTTGCGTGGGCCAATTTGCCCGCTTAAGATATTGAAAAGAGTATCATAATTGCGCACAAGATTACAGACCACTGGCTCACCAGAAATATCGGGAGCAAATAAAAGTCGCACCTCTTTGCGCTCTTGTGTGGGCGTTTGATTAGTCATAATTAACGGTTTGTTTGTAAAAATGTTTTTGCGCGTGAAGCTTCTGCCGATGTGGGATATTTTTTAATCAACTCCTGCAAACGGGCTGTGGCTGCGGCTTTTTGACCAAGCTTACTAAAGCAAATACCTTGCTTTAAGTATGCGCCAGGCACTGAAGGGCTCTTGGAGTATTGAGTAATAACTTTATCATAGGCAAGAGCTGCGTCACTAAACTTATTTAGCTGAAAATAACATTCACCTACATAATACCATGCATTGCCCACTTGTGGGTTTTGGGGGTAGGTTTTGGTAAAGTCATTAAATGAACGCTGAGCTTGAGTATATTGTCTTGCATTAAAGGCAGTTATGCCAGCGTTAAATAGAGTTGTAGCCATATCGGCCTGTGGGGCAGTCACTGCTGGTGGCTGCAAAGGGGTTGGGCTTAGGGTCATGGTACCGCTGTTTGGAGCAGCGCCTTCGGTAAAGGTTCCATCGCTACCTATGCCGCCTACTGGTATGCCAGCAACGGGAGTGGGCAGTGGGGCATCAAGATTTAAGTCAAGAGCAAGGGAACGCTCCACTTGTCTTAGGGCTGCATCGTGGCGGTTTACAATGTCCACAAGATTTTTTGCTCCACCCATGGCATTCAAATCATCAAGCTGGCCTTTAAGGGCATTAATTTCTTGACGAATTGATTGAAGCTGAGCCCAGTTGTCAGCCATGCCCGGCTGTAGTTGGCGTAGTTGTTGGTCTTGGGTAGTGACCTTGGCTTGCAAGGCGTCATAGTCTTGCTGTTTAGCACAGCCTACGTTAAAAGCCATTAATCCTGCGACCATAAAGTACATAAATTTCTTTTGCATATTGTCCACCTTATTTTCCCTTAAGGGATTATTCATCATTTATTTGTTGTCTATTACCTTGGCAGGTGCCCTCTTGTAAAGGTGTTTTACTGGCTCTTTTTCTGCCTACAAAAATATAGGCAATTCCACCAATAACCGGAATAAATACCGCTACTAAAAACCAAATTGATCTTTCTTGTTCGTTTGAAAAATAGCGGCTACGAATATGCCAAATTGACCATAAGTTTGGTAATATTGGCAGGGCCAGTGCAACCCAATGCCACCAGAGCAAAGAAGATATCATGCTATTTTCCTTCGTTTTTTTGGGAAATATACATGGCCAAGCAGGTTAAAAACGCACCAATGCATATGGCTATATCTGCCACATTAAAAGCTGGCCAGTGCCAATTTCCCACATAAAAATCTAAAAAATCTATCACAGCACGCATGCGCACGCGGTCAATAAAATTGCCCAATGCTCCCCCAAGGATTAAGCCTAGGGATGAAAAAAGCAAGTTATCTTGCTTGGAACTGCGCACCAAAAAAAAGATGCTGATGGTGGCAATTATGGTGGCTACTAAAAAAAGCCAAAATTGCCATTCAATATCTGAGCGATTTAAAAAACCAAAGGCTGCACCGCGGTTGCGTATGTTCACAAGATTAAAAAAACCTTCAATCACTGGCACTGCACGGTGTAGGGGGATGGTTGTTACCGCCCACCACTTACTTAATTGGTCAAGTAAGATGACCACGCCTGCTATACCAAGTACAATTTTATAGCGCATGACTTCCTTGGTTTATAACGGCAGAGCAACGTGGGCAAAGTGTAGGATGCGTACTATCGCTACCTAAATTTGTGCTATAAATCCAGCAGCGTTCGCATTTTTCACCCTTGGCCCTTTCTACTGCAATGGCTACATCTGGCATATCTTCAGGGGTAATGGTATTTTCTTTAGCCGTGGCAAAATCTGCGTGGCTCAATTGTGAAACAATACAAATGGCCCGCATATCTTCGGATATGTCTTTAAGTAAGTCGTCTAATATATTGCGTAAGTCATCTTTTATGTAAATGGTTACGGCTGTATCAAGCGAATGTCCAATACTACCATCTTGGCGCAAGGGTTCAATGGCTCGAATGATGGCCGCGCGCAAAGCGAAGAGTTTTTCCCAATGTTCACGGATGTCTGTAGGTAGTAAGTACAACTCTTGCTCTAATTGCTCTTGACCTAAGGCTTTTAAAGCAAAAACCGTTGTAATGTCTTGCTTGCGCAGGGCTTCAGGTATGAAGTTATAAACTTCTTCTGCGGTAAAGCTTAATATGGGGGCCATATCGCGCAGAATTAACTCAAGAATATAATAAAGAGTGGTTTGGGCTGAGCGACGCTCCTTGCTTTCTTTGCCAGAGGCATAGAGGCGGTCTTTTAATATATCTAAATAATTTGCTGAAAGGTCAGTGGTGCAAAGGTTGTGTAAGGTGTGGAATATTTTATGAAATTCAAAATTTGCATAGGCTTCTTGCATGCGCAGATGTGCCCTTGCAACCACATCAAGTGCATGGCGGTCTAGTGGCTCCATGTCATTTATGGGTACAAGGTTTTCTGGCTTAAGGTCGCTGATATTGCCAAGTAAGTAGCGGCAAGTATTGCGTATCCTACGGTATGCATCCACTAAACGGTTAAGAATTTCATCAGAGATGCGAATGTCCTCACGATATTCTACCGATGATACCCAAAGTCTAATGATTTCCGCACCGAATTTGTCAATAAGCTCTTGAGGAGCAATGACATTGCCAATGGATTTTGACATTTT
>CAYJIU010000143.1:0-3244 GCA_964370305.1 uncultured Desulfovibrionaceae bacterium | reverse complement strand
GCGGCTTCTTCTATCATTTCAAAAGCTTCTATTACGTCGCCCACCTTGATATCATTATAATTTTCAAGGCCAATACCGCACTCATAACCCTTTAGCACTTCTCTTGCATCATCTTTGAAGCGTTTGAGTGAGGAGACCTTACCAGTATACACTACCACGCCGTCGCGTAAAAGACGCACGCCGGCATTGCGCGTAAATTTACCATCGGCCACGTGACAACCAGCAATGACGCCAATCTTAGGTACGCTAAAGGTATCACGCACATCGGCTTGACCAAGATATTGCTCACGCTGCACCGGTGCTAGCATACCCTGCATGGCACTGGTAATATCATCACCAAGTTTATAAATAATGTCGTAAAAACGAATATCTACGTTTTCTTGCTCGGCTATTTCTTTAATCTTAGCCGTTGGGCGCACATTGAAGCCAATAATAATGGCATGTGAGGCTGAGGCCAGCAAGATATCAGATTCAGAAATGGCACCAGCACCGCCGTGGACAATATTAATACGCACTTTCTCCGTGCTCTTTTTATTTAGGGCTTCGGTAATGGCTTCTAGTGAACCCTGCACGTCGGCTTTAAGCACAAGATTTAAGGTCAAGGCTTCCTTATCCGAAGCATGCCGTGCAAGGAAGGTTTCTAGTGTGACCTTTGATTCCTTGGCTAAATGACGCTCACGCTGTTTAATGGCGCGGGCATCGGCTATGCGACGGGCAAGCTTTTCATCGGTAACGCAGACAAACTCTTCACCAGCTTCTGGCACACCATCAAATCCTTGTACTTCCACAGGGATAGCTGGGCCAGCCTCTTTAACCTTTTTACCTTGGTCATTAAATAATGCCCGCACGCGACCGGAGAATACACCACAAACAAAGGTATCACCTTGGTGCAAGGTGCCTTCTTGGATGAGCACAGTGGCCACGGGGCCGCGCCCTTTATCAAGCTTTGCCTCAACAATACGCCCACGGGCTGGCTTGTTGGGGTTGGCTTGAAGCTCTAATATTTCAGCCTGTAAGGCGACAAGCTCTAATAAGTCATCAAGGCCAGCTCTGCTCTTGGCAGAAACTTTTGCCGTAACGGTATCACCGCCCCAGTCCTCAGCTTGCAAGCCAAGCTCGGCAAGTTCACGCATAACTCTATCAGGGTCAGCACCTTCTTTATCCATTTTATTAACTGCAACCATAATAGGCACTTGCGCAGCCTTAGAGTGGTTAATAGCTTCCCTTGTTTGCTCCATAACGCCATCATCAGCAGCAACTACAAGTATAACTAAGTCCGTAACTTGGGCTCCGCGTGCGCGCATGGCGGTAAAAGCTTCGTGGCCCGGTGTATCTAAAAATACAATTTCGCCACGTTTGGTGCGCACGTGATACGCGCCAATATGTTGAGTAATACCACCAGCTTCACCGCCGGTTACATTGGATTTGCGTATGGCATCAAGTAATGATGTTTTACCATGGTCAACGTGACCCATAATGGTAACTACAGGCGGACGTGGGCGCAAATCTTCTGGCTTATCGGCCTCAGTGGGAATGAGATAATCATCCTCAGAAAAGCCTGCCTTTTCCACTTCATATTCAAATTCTGCAGCAACCAGAGTTGCTGTATCAATATCAAGGGATTGATTGATGGTAGCCATAACCCCAAGATTAAATAAAACTTTTATAATTTCGTTGGATTTTAGACCCATTTGGTGAGCCATATCTGCCACGCGAATGGCCTCAGCCACACGGATTTTGCGCTTGGCTGCCTTTAGGGGTTGGGTTGTGCTCACTTGGGCTTGACGAGAATCCTTACCCTTACGGCGGCCTTTATGGCTGCGTCCAAGGCGCGCTGCATTTTCATCATCCTGCCCAAAACGGCCAAAATCACCTTGCTGAAAATCAACAGTACGCCGGCCCTTCATGCGTTTTTTCTTACTTTGGCCTTCACCTGAGTCTGGGCCAATTAAGCCTATGTCAATGGATGGGCCAGTATTTTGACGTGGCGCACGCCCCCCCTGATTGCCAGCCTGATTACCACCGGGGCCGCCAGGGCGAGGAGGACGATTGCCCCTACCTTCATTTCTGTTATCGCTGCGTGGTGCTTGCTCAGAGCCTTGACTGCGCTTTGTTTCAAGAGCGCGCTGTTGCTCAATAGCCTCCTTGGTGGGACGAGAAATAACCCGCACTTGTTGTACCTCAGCTTGAGGGGCAGGCTTTTTCTTGCTACGTTCGCGTTTTTGACTCTTAGGGGCAGAGCTGTCTTTTTCTGTGCTGGTAGTATCTTCACTCCGCTCACTGGCTTCCTCGTCACGCATTGCAAAAGTTGGAGTAGATGAACCCTCAGGCATGGCCGAAGCGTCTGGAGTAGTGGTTACTCTTTTTTGTTTATCACTTTCTTTATCATCTATAATTTGCGCTTCTGCGCTTACTTGATCTTGTTCTTTAGATTTTTCAACCTTGGCTTTAGGAGCTGGCTTATCCTTAACTACATCTGCTTGTACAGCTTGCTCAGCATCATCCTTAGGCTCTTGCGTTGGCACTTCCTCTGTCTTGGCCTTGCTTACAATGCGCGCCGTGGGAGTTTTTTCAGGTTCAGCCTTTTCCTTAACTTGCTTAGCAATTTTTTTGGCAGGGCTAGCCTTGGGTGCCTTTTCTTCATCCTTGGCTTTTTTAGGGCTTGCAGCTTTTTTATCAGCTTTTTGAGCTTCTTCTTCGGCAGGCTTATCAGCTTTAGCAACTTCGGGCGTTGTTTGCTCTGCCTTAGGGGTAACACGTTTACGGCGCACGATAACATTACCACGCTCCTTGCCTTTAACGTGAGTTCGCACTCGTTCAATATCCTCACCGGAAATGGAACTGGTATTAGTTTTGGCGTTGATGCCCAATTGTTGCATATTTTGCAACAATTCTTTGGAATCAACGTTTAGTTCTGCGGCCAAATCTTTTACTGTAATTTTATCACTCATTGCTTATACCCTTTTGGTGCCCCTTTTCTGCATGGTCAATTTTGGCTTATAGAATGAAAATTTTTCTATACAAACGGCATGCTTACAAACATACCAACCTCGACCATCTTGCCCTAAATCATCCACAAGCTTTGCTTGTGCATTTACTGTGTAGCGCGTGAGCAAATTCTTGCTAAATCTTTGTCGACATATAACACACATGCGTATGGGCACATGCGACATATTAGTCTTTTTCCTCTGTTTGTTCTTCTGCCACATCTGGTGCTTGTTCTTCTGCTATATCTGGTGTTTGT
>CAYJIU010000142.1:0-3301 GCA_964370305.1 uncultured Desulfovibrionaceae bacterium | reverse complement strand
AGTGGGGTTTGTCATCAATCTGAGATTTGCATATTTTTAAAAATATGCAAGTTTGCCTTTAGGTAAACTTTGAGATATGCTCAAAAATTCTATGCACAACCATTTATCTGCATATACCGTTTTGGAGAGTTATGAAAAAAAAATATTCCACCCTACCCACAGCTGAAAAAGTAGCAAAATTACTTACTTTTGTGGAAGAGCACAAGGCAAAAGACCCCGTGGTATTGAACCTTTCACATCAAAACACATTTGCTGAGGCTATGTTGGTCATTACCGCATCTTCCATCAGACATGCTCAAAGCTTAGCTGAAAATATCAATACTTTTTGCAAGCAAGAAAAATTTGAATTTTTACGCATGGAAGGCAAACAAACTGGTCAATGGGTTTTATTAGATTTAAATGATGTTGTTATTAACATATTTCAAGAAGCAGTGCGCGAACTTTATAACCTTGAAGCACTGTGGGCTGAAATGCCACAAAAACCAGAAAATGAGCTGCCCACATAGGAAAACTTATGCTTACGCCTACCTTACTTCTCATTTTGGACGGCTGGGGCCTTGCACCAAGTGGCTCTGGCAACGCACCAAGCCTTGCCAAAACCCCCCATATGGATAATTTATTTAAAAATTATTCGCACAGTAAGCTAGAAGCCTCTGGTCGGGCTGTGGGTCTTCCAGATGGTTATATTGGCAACTCCGAAGTGGGTCACCTTACCATTGGAGCGGGCTCTGTGTTTTATCAAGACATGACCCGCATTGATATGACAATTGAAAAAAATGAGCTTGTAAATAATACTGTATATACAAAGCTTTTGGAAAAAACTCGCGCAGGCTCAGGGCGTTTGCACTTGGGCGGTCTAATTTCTGATGGTGGTGTGCATAGTCATATCAACCATTTAAAGGCCCTCGTAACCATTGCTGTACAAGCTGGGCTTGAGGTTTTTGTACATTGCTTCATGGATGGACGAGATACAGCACCGCATGGCGGCATTGATTACTTGCGTGATTTAGAAGCACATCTAGCAGCCCAAAGTGGCGCAGGTAAAGCTTGCATTGCCACCATATGTGGTCGCTTTTATGTTATGGATCGCGATACAAGATGGGAGCGCGTCAAAGAAGCTTGGGACTTACTTGTACATGGCATAGGCCAGCATGAACAAAACGCCATTGCCGCCATGGATGCATCATACAAAGCTGATATAACAGATGAATTTATCAAACCCACTCTCATTAATGCAAGCGGTACATGGCAAGATGGTGATGGATTATTCTTATTTAACTTTAGAGCAGACCGCATGCGCGAACTGGTGCAAGCCCTAACAATAGCTGATTTTGAAGGTTTTGAACGGGGGCGCGTTCCAGCATTTGCTGAGCTTGCATCCATGACGTCCTATGATTCTTCATTTAGTTTGCCAGTGGCTTTCCCCAAAGAGAGTTTGAGCATGGGTCTTGGTGAAGTGGTTTCCACTTGGGGGCATAAGCAATTGCGCCTTGCCGAAACAGAAAAATATGCCCATGTAACTTATTTTTTCAATGGTGGTCGCGAAGAACCATTTGCTGGAGAAGATCGAATCTTGGTGCCATCCCCGCGCCACGTAGCAACTTATGATTTAGCTCCGGAAATGAGTTGCCATGCAGTGACTGATAAATGCGTTCAAGCCTTGCAAAGTAAGGATTACACTTTAATAGTCTGTAACCTCGCCAACGGAGATATGGTAGGCCATACTGGGGTTTTGCCGGCTGCCATTACTGCTTGTGAAGCTGTGGATAAATGCGTTGGGCGCATGCTTGAGGCCGTGCAAGCTAGTCATGGGCGTATGCTAATTATTGCTGATCACGGCAATTGTGAAAGGATGCTTGACGAAAAAGGCCAACCACAAACAGCGCATACCACCAATCCCGTGCCGTGTATTTTGGTGCAAGATTCCTCATGTGTGGAGCTTGCAGACGGCGCTCTTGCTGATGTGGCACCCACCATTATTGGCTTATGGCAAAAAGAGCAACCAGCCACCATGCAGGGCAAAAATCTTGCGGAGAAATGCTAATGTCACCAAAGCCTTTACAGCCTGTTATGCCTGACGGTATGGAATTATTGTTTTTTTACCCTTGTCCACATTGCAAAAAGCACGTGCCCCTTGTGTCTCCAACTCATCCGGCCATGGTCACATGCGATGGTTGCCAGCAAAGCTTCCCCATCATGCCTGTGGACGAGCGTAGCTTACACTATGTGCGGATAATGCTTGCTGATGGTAAGGCGGCTGTTGACCCTGACTTTATATAGTCGGCCCTTAAAAACTTTATTGTAATAGCTAGCAATTTTTCCATATTGACTATATAAAATCAAATTTATGCAAAATTGGTATGTGTATCTCGTACGTTGTAATGATGACTCCCTGTATTGTGGCATTACAACGGATATTGAGCGAAGAATTAATGAGCATAATGGCTTGCTTGCTGGCGGAGCAAAATATACAAGGGCCAAAAGGCCAGTAACACTTTGCGCATACGCCCCTTGTGCTGATAGAAAAAGTGCCTCACAGCTAGAGGCCAAAATACGCGTATTGCCAAGGGCAAAAAAGATTATTACTTTAGAAACATATAACAAACCAATATAACACTTAAATTAAGACAAATTATGATTCCAATTGACGTAGGCATGACCTTTTTCATCAGTGCCATCATCCTAGCCATAGCACCAGGCCCAGATAATATTTTTGTCCTTACTCAATCGGCCTTATATGGCGCAAGGGCTGGTTTATTTACCGTTTTTGGCCTTATGACCGGCATTTTGGTGCATACATTTGCCGTGGCCTTTGGTGTAGCCATATTTTTTAAGAATTCTCCAGCGGCTTTTTTTACCCTAAAGATGATTGGTGCAGGCTATTTAGTTTATCTGGCTTGGCTCACATTTCGTGCTGGTAGTAGCAAGGCATCTTTACACCAAAAAGATTTTGTCGGGCATTTTGCTCTTTATCGACGCGGCATTATCATGAATATTACTAACCCAAAAGTAATTTTATTCTTTCTTGCTTTGCTACCTCAATTTGTTGACCCAGAGCGTGGTTCCTTGGCAGTGCAAATGTGTACCCTAGGCGGCATTTTTATTGTAGCCACGCTAATAGTTTTTGGCACCGTGGCCGTACTTGGGGGCAGGCTTGCCACTTGGTTTAACGATGCACCGCGTTATCAGATTTTAATGAATCGCTTGGCGGCATTAGTTTTTGTGGGTTTAGCTGTGGCTTTGGTCTTTACTGATTAAATAGCACGTAGGGCCGCAAGGCCGTGCAAAAAACTTATATCTT
>CAYJIU010000141.1:0-3470 GCA_964370305.1 uncultured Desulfovibrionaceae bacterium | reverse complement strand
CCCCCCCCCCCCCCCCCCCCCCCCCCCCCCCCCCCCCCCCCAAAAAACAAAAACAAAAACAAAAACAAGAATAAAAGAAAAACTTTTAACCCACAGTTGTAAGGGGGAGCCGAGAGTGGGTGCGAATGGTTTAAGCGTTCGTAAGTATTCTCGGAGACCCCTTTTGTGAAAGGAACATTTATGTTAGATATTTTTAATCCTACCCGTTTAAGTGCTTTTGTTGGCGGTAAGGAAATTATTTTTGAAGTGGGCAGACTTGCCAATCAAGCCCATGGGTCAGTTTGGATTCAATGCGGCGGTACTGTTGTGTTGGTTACTGCTTGCTCTCAGCCCTTGGAAGTTGACCGCGGGTTTTTCCCCTTAACAGTTGAATATGCAGAAAAAATGTATGCCGCTGGACGCATCCCCGGTAGCTTTTTCCGTAGAGAAATTGGCCGCCCCTCAGAGCGCGAAACTCTTGTTTCAAGACTTATTGATAGACCTATTCGTCCATTATTTCCTAAAGGCTTAAAGGAAGATGTGCAAGTTCTTGCCAATGTGCTTTCTGCTGACCAAGAAAATGATTCCGACGTACTAGCCTTAACTGGTGCTTCTGCCGCGGTGCTTATTTCTCATCTACCTTTTGATGGGCCAGTGGCTGGTGGACGTATTGGCCGCATAAATGATAAATTTGTATTAAATCCAACTTTTGCCGAGCAAGAGCAAAGCGATTTTCATATTGTTTTTGCCGCCTCTCGTGATGCCATTACCATGGTTGAAGGTGAAGCAAAGTTTGTGCCTGAATCCATAATTATTGAAGCATTGGACTGGGCACATAAAGAAATTCAACCGCTTATCGAAGTACAAATTAAACTTGCAGAGCTTGTAGGTAAACCCAAAATAGAGTTTAAAGCTCCAGAAGAAGATGCAAGCTTTGTTGAATTTGTAAAAAAATGCGCTAATGATGCTGGCATTGCCGATGCTGTGCGCTTGGCTGAAAAGTTTGAGCGTAAGAATGCGCGCAAAGCAGTTAAAGATAAGGTTATGGAAATACTTGTTAATGACCCAGCATGGTCTGAGCATCCTGATCTTAAAACTGTTGGTGACATTATTGGCGATATGGAGAAAAAGCTTGTACGTAGCCGCATTGTGGAAGAAGGTACACGCATTGATGGACGTGATACCAAGACTGTGCGCCCCATACAAATCCAAACATCTTTGTTGCCGCGTACGCATGGTTCAGCCCTATTTGCCAGAGGTGAAACTAAATCTCTAGTGGTTACCACTCTTGGGGCATCCACTGATGAACAACGCATGGACTCACTCAATGGCGATGTAACTAAGCGTTTTATGCTACATTACAATTTCCCACCTTATTCTGTGGGTGAGGTAAAGCCTGTACGTGTTTCTCGTCGTGAAATCGGTCACGGAGCCTTAGCAGAAAAGGCTTTGAGCTATATTTTGCCACAGTCTGATAAGTTTCCCTTTACAATACGCATAGTTTCAGAAACGCTTGAATCTAATGGTTCTTCATCCATGGCCGCTGTTTGCGGTGGTTCTTTGGCTCTTATGGATGCAGGGGTTCCGGTTAGTGCTCCGGTGGCAGGTGTTGCCATGGGCCTTATCCGCGAAGGCGATAATTTTATTGTATTAACTGACATCCTTGGTGATGAAGATGCCCTTGGTGATATGGATTTCAAAATTGCAGGTACTGCCGAAGGCATCACCGCCGTGCAAATGGATATCAAAATCACGGGTATTACAACAGAAATCATGGCAAAAGCCATGGAGCAAGCCCGCGAAGCCAGATTGCATATTCTTGCTGAGATGAGCAGCGCTCTTGAAAGCCCACGTACTGAGCTTTCACGCTTTGCTCCACAACATGCAGAAATATTTGTTAATCCGGATACAATACGCCTAATTATCGGCCCTGGTGGCAAGAATATTAAAGCCATTACCGCTGCCACTGGCGCATCAATTGATATTGACGATAGTGGACGGATTTCTATTTTTGCTCCCACTGCCGATGCCATGACTACGGCCAAGGAAATGGTGCAATATTATGATCAACGCCCTGACCTTGGCAAAAACTATGTGGGTAAGGTGCGTAAGGTATTAGAAATAGGTGCTATTGTAGAAATTTTACCCAATGTGGAAGCCCTTGTGCATGTATCTCAACTTGATGTTAATCGTGTTGAACAACCAAGTGATATTGCGCGTCTTGGCGAAGATATGATTGTAAAAGTTATTGAAATTAACGGAGATCGTATCAGAGCCAGCCGCAAGGCTGTATTATTGGAAGAGCAAGGCCAAGAGTGGACACCAGAAAGTACAGCCCGCCCACAGCGTGATAATAGAGACAGGGGCGACCGTAATAGAGGTGGACGTAACGACCGTAACGATAGAGGCGGCCGTCGTAACTAGAAAGTAAATTACAAGGGTGTGGGCAATTGCCTGCACCCTTAATTATGCAAAAAATATAGGATTTTAGGAAACACTATGTCTGACATACCACAACAAAAAAATGATACCCGCGCTCATTTTGAGGGCCTTGGACAACAGTGGGCAGTACTTGTAGGTAACCCAGCAGCACTTATGCCGCAAATTGTGGGTACTGTTGTTCATGCTGGTGCAACGCGTGAAGCTTGGCAGCGCAAGAGTGAAAGTAAAGAAACCATACTCATGGCTTGGCCGCAAGAGGAGCCCATTCGGGCTGCGGCTATTATGCAAGGTGAGCCTGAGGGCAAGCTTAATCCTGTTACTGCAGTCCCCTTGCTTGATGGGCTACCTAACGATCTTATTGTGGAAGAAAGTGTTGCATGGAAATCTGACGTTGAGGCCAATGTAGGAGCAAGCCCTTACGATGGGCATAAGCCGCTTTGGTTCTATAACCCACTATATTTTCGGGATAAAGAAGACCTTACCCCAGGGGTGACGCATACATTTTCTTTAGCAGGATTAGCCTTTGGGGTACGCAGAGCTTTGCTTGATGAAATTACCATTGCCAAAGGGCCATTATACGAGGCCCATGCCGAACGATGGCTTGAGGAACATCCAGAGCAAAATCGCCTTGATGTACCACCATTAAAAATCAATCTTGCTGGCAAACAAGTGATTATGCCAGGGCGCAATTTTTGTGAATATGAAATCAGAAATACCATTTTGCAGGTGGATACAGCAACCCTTGAAAAAACAGAAGTTTACATGTTGCGCATGGCCTTTCCCATGCCTGAGCGTGAACCGCTACATATAATTTTGTACGCGCCAAAGCATTTATTTAAGGATTTTGAACCTAAGGTTGGTGATGATATTGATGCGTATATATGGCTTCAGGGTCGTATTGCCGATTAGTTGGTGTTGAAAAACAGCAATCTGCATCGTCAAATAAGATTTTTGCTCAGGTCATTGGGGGAAGACCCAACTCCCCTCCCAAAAATCTTGTTTTCCTTGCGTCTTACTGTTTTTGAACACCAACTTGGGGTGGTGAATGT
>CAYJIU010000140.1:0-3494 GCA_964370305.1 uncultured Desulfovibrionaceae bacterium | reverse complement strand
GTAAAGAAGTAACCATCCCTTACCTCACTGGGCTATATGTTTCTAAAAAACTCGGTTTGCTTAAGTTATTCATGATACAACTCCTCAATATAACCTAAGACTACCGCAAGCCATGCGCCCCCTCAGGGACTTATTTTTATGCAAATGCCGCTCAAAGAACGACAAAATTTAACTATAAGTTGACTACAATTTGACTACAATTTATCCGTGGAACTAATGATCTTATTTCTTTGAGCCCAACGCACCACTTGAGAATGTTGGTCACGTATCTCTTTAATGCGCTGCTCTGCTAGGGTTTCCCTTGAATCAACATATATATCAAGAGCCATCAAGGCTAAGGTATCTATACGCGATTCAGCTTCAAGGTATGCATCTATTTGAGCATATTTTTTACAGATGGGTAGAATTTTTTCTCTAAACATCTGCTTAAAAACATAGAGAACACCAACACCTTGAGATGGGGCAAAAGTTTGCACCGCACGCAAGCGCACAAAGCGCGCTAAAGCCTGCTCAAGCTCATCTTCACCCACTTGTTCACCAGCAGCAGCATCATATAAGAAGTGGGCTAGAGTTGTGGTCATCTCTCCCACTGGATTGCAAAAATCATCGTGCTTGGTACGTAAAAATCCTGTTGTGTCTAATGGATAAGAGTTAAAAACCGCCTCAATCCACTCTTTAACAATATATGCTTTATGCTCTCTAAAAATATGTAATATATCCATTTTATCCAGCTTGCTACATTAGAATATGCAATAGGTTACGTAGTTTTGTTAAAATATAAATTATGTCATGGGCATGCGTCAAGACATATTAAGCCAAATTTTCACAATGTCCTTGTCATTCCGATTTACGATTTTTTGTACATGTCGAGCAATAGGTTAAGTTTTTTTCGCGTTGCAACACCTACGCACTGCTTCGTCGCAGCAAATTGCTTAAAAAACCATCCCTATTACTTTGCAAACGCATTAAATCAGAATCACGTATCACAATTCCTTATATTCTATAAAAAAATTATGGAACAGTATCAGGACAAGGTTCTTGCTCTTCACCGCCACAACTTCCGGCAATGCCGGTATCAATAGGTAAGTCTGCATCCATTCCTTGTACGGATGGCTGAATATTCAGCGGGTCCATACTCTCTATAGTTTCCATGGGCTCCACATCAACAACAGGTGGCACCACGACCGGTGCAGGAGTTGGTACTGGTGGTGGTGGCGGTGGAACTGGCTTTGGTGGAGCAGGAACAAGGGCTTTAGGCAACCCATGATACTCTATAAATGGGATTACAGAAGATCCAGACATAAGCACCTTAGACTGATTACGCATAAGATAAAAATGCACATATATATTTTCAAAAAAACCTAAGCCATTATTTTTATCTTTATCAGCTTTTTCAAGTGCAGTTACAATATTATCACCCTTTTGAATATTGCTTAACATACTTGTAATACTGTCAAAATCTTCTTTTTTTTCCATCACGGGATAAAAGGCTACATCTTTATTGCTACTAAGAGCAGTAACCGCCGTGCGGCAAGCAGGACAAGAAGGAGAGAAATATACACTTATTTTAGGATCTTTTGCTCCATAAATAGCCCAAGAACTAGGTAGGGTTTGTACTATAACACCCACATTTGCAATAAAAAAAGCAAGCCAAACAAGAACAAGTATGGAGCGTGGTATAGGGTCAAGACCCTTCCCTGCATGCCTAAATGCCACATACACAAGAACAAAAACCAAACCAACCACAAGGCAAGAAAGGCAGGGCACTGTTGTTAACATCAAAGCTAAAAGAAAAATATCTAAGATAACACAAAGACCAGCCGCTGCTACCCCAAGCCACGGTCGCCCACTTAGAGATGCAACAACTAAAATACAAAACCCAACTGCACCGTACCACCATAGGGAAACACCCCCTAGGGTCATACTGTCGCTAAGCTCACAACCAGCACTAACGCATATATCTACATTATTGCCAAGAGCATTCCATGCGCAAAATGCTACCCCTAGTACGGATAGTAGCAATGGCCATACCATCACTAGGGGAGAAAAATTATTCCCAGAAATTCCTTCAAGTCGTCCTGTCATAACAGTTCCATTTATAGCCCAAAAATTCAGTAACTTGGAGCTAGATATAGCCTTAAAAAGGTGAATTATTTAGTCGAATGTCTCTGCTTAAAGATAATAGCCTTTGGACATACGGCGCATACTATAAGGCTAAAAAAAATAATAAGCAAGCAAGAGCTATGACACTAAATACACCTTGGAAAAAACTTTTCCACCCTCATTTTTTGCGCAGTCTTTACGAAGCCCGCAGACAGTTTATAAGCTCATGAAAAAAACAGCATAAAAAATAAACTTCAGATTAAGTACACTAATTATTCACGCCATGTATGCTTAAAGTCTGCTGCATAAAGTTTTGAGGCTGTGGGGGGTGCATTTTGCCCGGGTAATATAAGGAATATGGTTTGCCTTTCAAATTTATTTTCGCAAACCGTTTTATGCAAAGTTTCAGCAGTTGCCCATGCCAGTTTTTGCTCTGCCCACCCCACTCTATAGGCACAAAGCACAGGAGTATCCTTGGGTAATACGGCACAAAGCTCTTGCTCTAACTCTTTTGATTGACTGGCAGATAAATACACAGCCATGGAACAAGATAAAGCTGCAAAATTTTTCAACTGTTCCTTAATGGGCACAGGAGTGCGCCCTGCTAAGCGCGTAAGCACCAACGATTGCGTAACTTCTGGCACAGTAAACGATATGCCTGCCGCAGCTGCTGCCGCAAATGCCGTGCTTACTCCTGGAATAACTTCATATTCAACACCATCTTTTTGCAAAAGATGCGCTTGCTCTCTAATAGTACCATAAAGTGCCGGATCACCTGTGTGCACTCTGGCCACGTCCTTACCCTGATTAATAGCTTCCAACATGATCTCATGGCATTGAGCCAAGGTTAAAGGTGCAGAATCAATCACCTTGGCATCATTTTTAGCACTATCAACTATAGCTTTTGGCACCAGTGAACCAGCATATAAAACTAAATCTGCAATTTGAATTATTCTTTGACCCTTAACGGTGATAAGCTCCGGATCTCCGGGTCCTGCACCTATAAAAAAAACTTTGCCTTTCATACTGCACCTTTGACTAAGCATCTACAAATGATTTCAAAAAACATTACACTTTTAACCAGCTTCCAAATCTAAGAGAGCTTGTTTCATTGGTAGGCCACCAGCATAACCTGTCAATGCACCATTACTAGCAATAACACGGTGACAAGGTATGACAATGCTAATGGGGTTTCTGTTATTGGCAAGCCCCACAGCACGGCAGGCTTTTTCATTACCTACGGCTTTAGCAATATCCTTATAACTACGCGTTTCACCATAGGGTATGTCACATAATGCCTTCCATACCTTTTGTTGAAACTCCGTACCTTGCGCTCTGTATTCAAAATCAAAGCTCTTACGCTTACCACTAAAATACTCATCAAGTTGGGT
>CAYJIU010000139.1:0-3542 GCA_964370305.1 uncultured Desulfovibrionaceae bacterium | reverse complement strand
ATTCTACATCCCTACCAAGAAGATAAGGTTTGACAGAAGCCAAGTTTTTAGAGTAAGCATATCTTTTTTTGACTATATATATTATAAGGAGTCCATATGTCCGCTAAGCGATCATCTTCGCAACAATCAAATCAAAAACCAGAAAGCCAACAGCCAGTTAGCCCTAACGCTGTGGATGGTCTTGGAAGCATGGGTGGGCAAAGGCCAAACCCACAACTTTTGGAAGAAATACAATCAGAAGTTTCCACCGAGGCCGCACCCCTACTGCAATTTATTCTTAAACATGCCATACTAATTATGGCTTGCTTGGGGCTTTTTGTGGTGATTTTAGCCGGTATTGGTGGTTATAATTGGTATGCTGAGCGTAATTTGCTTGAAGGTCAAGCCAAGCTTAGTAGCATTGTATTATCCAATCAAGGCGAAGAGCGTGTTAAGGCCTTAGAGAGCTTTTTAACCACAGCTCCCACTGAACTTAAGGGTGGTACCATATTAGCACTTGCAGAAGTATCTATGGAATTAAAGAATTATGACAAAGCGGCGGAACACTATGGAGCTTTGGCCGCCTTGGATTCGCAAGGTGCGGTGGGTTTATTGGCAGCTCTAAATCAAGGCCAAGCCTTGCTGTTAGCGGGGAAAGCCAAACAAGCCGTGGATGTTCTTGAATCTATTGTGAATAAGCCATCCACTGTGCAACGTGTTGTTATTCAACAAGCCTTGGCTGAGGCTGCTTTACAGGCAGGCGATGTGGAAAAAGCTCGTCAAACCTATGAGGCCATGGTGGCTGCTGGCCAAGGGCCTGAGGAAAGATTTTTCCGCTATCGGGCACGCACCGCTGGCAATGAAAGTGCAGCTCTTAAGCCTGAGCAAGCTAAAGACACGCCAAGTGCCACAAATCCATCAAACTAGTTTGTTGTGCTTAATGTATTAATTTAATAGAGTTTTATAGTTGTGATATATTAAAAATAGTAAATATTAAAGGAGACTGCATGAGCCATCCATTGTTGCAGGAAAAATCAGGAGATACCCAACTCTTACTTGGTAATGAAGCCATTGTACGTGGTGCTTTGGAGGCCGGTGTCAATGTTGTTACATGTTACCCCGGTACGCCATCTTCGGAAGTGCCGGACACATTTAGACGAATTGGTGCTAAAGATCGCTACCGTATGGAGTATTCTGTTAATGAAAAGGTGGCTTTAGAAGTAGGTTCTGGTGCTGCTCTTGCTGGTGCTTTAACGCTCGTTACCATGAAGCATGTGGGTGTTAACGTGGCCGCAGATCCTTTGCTAACCACTACTTATACCGGTTTACCCGGCGGGTTGCTTTTGCTTTCTGCTGATGATCCTGGTTGTCACTCCAGTCAAAATGAACAAGATAACCGCCATTATGCGCGCCTTGCTGGTATGCCTTGCTTTGAGCCATCTACCGCAGCTGAGGCTAAGGATATGACTCGCGATGCTTTGTTGCTTGCACGAGAGATGGAGCAGCCTGTACTTTTGCGCACCACCACACGTTTGAATCATCAACGCGGCGCTGTAACCCTTGGGGCATTACCAAAGCCTGCGGAAATTAAAACATTTGAACGCTGTCCGCAACGTTTTGTGCCAGTACCTGCTGTGGCCCGTGCGCGTCACCTTGTGCTTGAAGAAAAAATGAAGGACGCTAAAAAAGTTGTGGCAAAATACTGTACTGAGCAAGATAATGCTGGCGCAAGCCTTGGCATTATTGCCAGTGGCATAGCCAGAGCTTATATGCAAGACGCTCTTTATAGTGGTAATTGGGCTGAAAAGGTTAGCATTTTTGAGCTTGGCATGACTTGGCCCCTGCCTGAAGCTGAGCTTGAAGGCTTCTTAAAAAAGCATAAGAAAATTTTGGTGCTAGAAGAGGGTGCGCTATTACTTGAAAATGACATTCGCGCTCTTGCCCAACGCCTTAATATTGATGTGGAAATTGAAGGTAAGGATGATATACTAACCGTACAAGGTGAGTATTCAACCGCTCTTGTGTATGCAAAGCTTGCGCGAATTTTTGATGTGGCGGTAAAAGAGCTTAAAGCCGAAGACCACAATATCCCGCTAGCTAACAGGCCACCAAACTTATGCCCGGGCTGTTCGCATCGTGCTGTATACTATGCTGTGCGTGAAGTATACGGGGATGATGCCATATACGCCAGTGATATTGGTTGTTATACCTTGGGTTTGCTTCCGCCGTTGCGCATGGCTGATTTCTTAGTATGTATGGGTGCTTCCATATCTGCTGGATGCGGCTTTGCCAGCATGTCTGAAAAGCCAGTGGTTGCCTTCATTGGTGATTCTACTTTCTTTCACACAGGTATTGCTGGTCTTTCCAATGCTGTATTTAATAAGCATGATATTTTATTGATTATTCTTGATAATGGTACCACTGCCATGACCGGACATCAACCAAATCCGGGTATGATGCAAGATGTTTTAGGTGCAGACTCATTTCATCTTGATATTGAGTCCGTTGTGCGCGGTCTTGGAGTTACGCAAGTTGCTAAAACCAAAGCGTATAATGTGCGCTCAACCATGAAGGCTCTTGAGGAACTTAAGGCCCAGAGCGGAGTACGCGTACTCATTGCTGAAGAACCTTGCGTACTTTATGCCCGCCGCACTTTGAAAAAGGCTATGAAGCAAGTTTCTTATGTGGCAGAGCAAAATGAACAAGCTACCATGTGTGTGGAAAAGCTTGCTTGCCCGGCCTTTTTACGTGATGAAAGTGGCATTTCTGTTGACCCTACGCTATGTACAGGATGTATGGTGTGCTTGCAAGTTGCCCCCAAGGCCTTTAAGGCGCAGTCCAAGGAAAAGGTGTAATTATGAGTAATCGTTTGCGTATTTATATGACTGGTGTTGGTGGGCAAGGTACGCTTACAGCTACAACCTTGCTTGCGCGTGTGGCTCTTGACCAAGGTTTGCAGGTTGTAGCCGGAGAAGTGCATGGCATGGCTCAGCGCGGTGGAGTGGTTGAATCTGTAGTATTGCTTGGGGGCTGGCTTTCGCCAAAGCTTGGGCACGGTGAAGCAGATCTTGTATTGGGATTTGAACCGCTAGAAACCTTGCGTGGTTTGCCATATTTAGCCGAAGGTGGCACTGTATTTAGTAGCCTTGACCCCTTGCCGCCGGTCAATGTGTGTTTGGGTAAGGAAGTTTATCCAGAAATAGAACAAATTAAAAAAGCCGTACTTGATAAAACGAAGAATTCACATTTTATTGCTTGCCGTAGCCTTGGGCTTCAAGCTGGGTCAATTCAAAGTGGTAATACTGTACTTCTAGGTGCTGTGTGTGCCGCAAAGTTATTACCTTTTGGTGTGGAGGCCATTGAGGCCGGAATACGCAAGTATTTGCCAGCAAAGATTGTGGACTCTAACTTGAAAGCTTTGGAGCTTGGCATCAAAGCTATATAGTAAGTGCTAAGCAACATAAAAGCGTATTGTTTAACATCTGCTAAGTAAAATTTAATATAACGCCGCAAAACCCACGAAGTGGGGTTTGTCATCAAACTGATGCCGCGTAGTTTTACTA
>CAYJIU010000138.1:0-3551 GCA_964370305.1 uncultured Desulfovibrionaceae bacterium | reverse complement strand
CAAAAAAACTTCAACAAAAAAACCTCAACAAAAATCTTAATAAAAATTTTTAATCAGAAAATGAAGTAGAATTTTGTTCCTCAATCCAGCCATTTAGGCCGCATAAATCTTCAGCCCAAGGCCATGCACCGCCCATAAAGTCTTTGCCTCGTCCGTAAAACTGTGTGCCAACGGCTTCGGCGGCGTTAAGGTCTGTGTATGAGTCGCCAATCATGAGCATATGCTCAGCTTGGTATTTTGAGTCCAGCATAATTTGGCGCAGGGTTTTTTCTTTATGTGGTGGAAATCCGTAAATTTTTACAAAATAATGCTGTAGATTCCGTAGTTTAAGAACAATTTCAAGTTCAGCTTGTGGAGCACCAGAACATACATACATGGGCAGTTTATTATACCACTTATTTAGGGTTTCTTGTATGCCTGGCACCAGGGGACAGTTTTTGACTTCTTCGATGCAGAGTTCTTCAAAGCGTGTGCCCCAGTCATTTAATTCAGCATCGGTAATTTCGCGTCCTATTATTTCATCAAAAAACCAGCGGAATTTTATAAATCTGCTTACTCCGCCATGGATTTTATTATACATGAGCATGCGATCTTGGGCTTGTGCGCCATAGGGTGCGGTGAGTTTTGCAAAGGCGTTGGCTTTTATGTTGACGCTTTCCATGATGATACCGTCAAAATCAAAAATTAAACAGGCAATTGGCATTTTATCCTCAATGTATTTAAGAGGTTATTTGTGGCTTCCATTTCCATTTTTATGCGCGATTCTTTGGCGTATGACGCACAATGTGGACTTAGGATAATATTATCAAGCGTGCTTAGCGGGCCTGAATATGGTTCGGATTCAAAAACGTCTAAGGCTGCGCCTGCGAGGTGCCCGCTAGCAAGCACTGTGTATAGGCTTTCTTCATGGATTAGTCCGCCACGAGCGGTGTTAATGAGCCATGTTTGCGGGCGCATTAATTTTAGTTCATGTGGCCCTAGGAGTGGATTTGCGCTTGGGGGGCAATGTAGGGTTACGATGTGGGCCCATTGCAATAAATCGTGTAATTTCATGGAAATGTATGGGGTTTGCGCAGGGATATGTGGGTCATAATAGGCTATATTGCAGCCTAGGGCGGAAAATATTTTTGCAACATTTTTACCAATGTGGCCAAGGCCGATGATGCCTATGTTGTTATTTTGCAGCAAATGTCCACCGCGCTTTTGCCACTGGCCGTTGATGATGCTGGCATGTCCTTGGGGGATGTGGCGCAAGAGGGCTAGAGCCAAGGCTAGGGTGAGCTCAGCTACGGCGTCGGCCGGAGTATTAGTGGTGCAAACTGTAATATTTTGTTTTTTGGCTGCTTGCATATCAACAGAATTTAGGCCCACTCCGCAGCGCGAAATAACTTTCAGGCTGGGTGTATTTTGCATAAGCTTTGCAGTTAGGGGTTCGGTGCCGGCTATAACTGCGGTGCAGCCTTGCAATAAATCTATAGCTTCAAGTTCGGTGAGGGTGCGTCCGCTGGTATTGTGGATTATTTCTAGGTGGGCAGCGTGGAGCATGTCCAGTGGTGTGCGGTCAAAGCTTGCAAAACTACTAGTGCTAATGGCGACTTTCATATTTATAGATCTTTGGCTAATTTATTGTGTAGATATTTTTGCATGATGGGGTCTTGGTGCATAAGCTGACTTGCTTTTGCTAGATCTTCAGCGGTATCAACACTTTGGGTTTTGGTGTTGGTGTGTACCATATGCACCTGTTGGCCATGCTCTAAAAGACGAAGCATATCAATAGATTCCGCCAGCTCGAGCTGGGTAGGTTTTAGGGATTCAAAGTGGAAGAGTGCATCGCGCCTAAAGGGGATTATGCAAACCTGCTTATACATATGCTTGGGGGGTGAACCGTGCATACTGCTTGGTATGGGCGCGCGCGAAAAGTAAAGCGCGTTATTATTGGCATCGGTCACTACTTTTATAGTGTTGGGATTATTGAATTCCTCTGCGCTTTCAATGGTTGCCATGAGGTTAACTACATTTATGCTTTCATCTCTTAGCATGGGGGTAAGTGCTGCATCAATCATGCTTGCTGTGACCATGGGTTCGTCACCCTGCACCATGAGGACAATGTCTACATGCGCGGAATTTTGTTCAATATATTCTAGTGCTTCGGCTACTCGTGATGTGCAACGGGTGTGAGTGTTTTTGGTCATTACCACATCAATATTAGAGTTTACACAATAATTTTGGATGATTGTATCACAAGTGGCCACATAGCAAGCGGAAATATGGGTGGACATTTTTGTACGCCTAACTACATGTTCAAGCATGGGTAGCCCATGGATGGGGGCAAGGGGCTTGCCAAAAAAGCGTGTTGAGCCCATGCGGGCAGGGATAATAGCAATAATATTCATGTATTATACTTTTGGGCGGATGGAGCTATTCCATAAAAACACACTGTCAGTGCCGTAGGCGATGAAGGTATACCCTTCGGCTATATATTTAGTTAGAGTTTGTGGTTCAGGTTGAGCAATATGTATACCCATAACGACGCCATGTGTGCGGCATATTTTAATAATTTGTTGCATAGTCGCTAAAAAGTCAGGGTGCTCAAATTGCCCGACAATATTCATGGAGCCAGAAAGATCGTATGGCCCTACCATGATGGCATCAAGGCGTGGGTGGCTAACAATATTTTCAAGGTCGTGTACGGCGTTGATATGCTCGATTTGAGCGACAAAAAAAAGATCTTTGGCTATGGTTGTGCGGTAGCTTTCAAAGTTTTTTCCAAAACCATTGGCTCGGCAGTAGCCAAAACCGCGTTCTCCGCCAAGGTGTGGATATAGAGCATTGGAGATGGCCGAATTTAGGTGGTCATAATTTTCAATGTGCGGAAAGATGAGTCCTCGTGCTCCAGCATCGAGGGCGGCTTTTATTGGTATTTTATGTGCTTCGCTCAGGCGTACAAATGGAGTTGCACCACCACATTCTATAGCTCTGAAAAGTGAAGGTAGGTCGGAATGGCTAAAGGAGCCGTGTTCCATATCAACAACTATCCAGTCATAGCCAGCGCAGGCCAGTAGTTCCGCCACATCTGGAGAATTAAATTGTAGCCATGAACCAAGCGATGGTTTGCCAAGGGCAAGTACTTCGCGAATTTTTTTAATGCCAGTCATAATGCACCTAGTTTGGTTAATCTTTTTACCAGACTGTTGACAAAATAATTTGGGTGGAAGCTAACATATCCCCCAAATACTGCTGCTAAAAAAACACGTTTTGTGTGTTTTTGACTATCAATAAAAAACCCCACAAAAGTGGGGTTTAGCACAATTAGAAATGGGTGTCGGCTTACATAAATGGATTTGCGAAGAGCAAAATGAAGCTTACAACCAAGGTATAAATGGCTAGTGATTCAATAAAAGCGAATGCTAAAATCATAGCACCGGTAATTTTGCCACTAGCGTCAGGGTTACGAGCAATACCTTCACAGGCACCTTTAAGACCAAGACCCATGCCAATACCACAACCAAAGGCTGCAATAGCAATACCAAAGGCAGAGGCAAAAGCTGTGG
>CAYJIU010000137.1:0-3636 GCA_964370305.1 uncultured Desulfovibrionaceae bacterium | reverse complement strand
GAGCCAGTGTGCCTTTCAAAAAGTCATTGAAAAATGACTTTTTCAGCTTCGACTATTTTAGATAAAACTGCATTAATGAATCATGCAAAATGTTTATTTTAGATTCTTTATAGTGTGTTTGGTATGATTTTTGCAAAATTAGCCTTGCACAATGCATAAAATTATAAGTTTTGCTCGACTTTGGTTTTTAATCAAGGCAAAGCACTTGTATCAAAGTTAAGCATATTTTAGGAGCCAAACATGCGACGCAGTATATATATACTATTGTTAATGCTTGCCATTCTAATAGGCACAGCTAGCGTTGGCAATGTTAGGGGGCACCTTGATGAACGTTGGAGCCAAGATCTAACCCCAGAACAACGCCAACAGGCAAAAGAAATAATGAAAGCAGCCCATCCTCGTATCAAGGAGTTACGCAAGGATGTGAAGGTTAAAATCCGCGCTTTAGAAGAGTTTTGCTTTGCTAAGGCCGGCGATGACCAAACCCTAGCCAAGCTTGGGCAAGAACTGCAAGAATCCCGTGACGCTTTAAGAAATGAACTTATGGCCTTGGATAAAAAGCTTATGCAAGAAGTTGGAGTTTCCATACGCGGATATCGCGGGCGCAATAGTGCCGGCCTAAGTAAGGAAACACCACAAGAAAGCGTGTTATTACAAAGGCACATCAATCACACCCCCCATCACGGCGAACAATAAAACAAGATTCTTGTACAATTGAATCTTAAAACACTCAAATAAGCCTCCTGCACATGCATGTGTAGGAGGCTTTCGTTGTATAAAAATTAAACACCTGCATAATTTTAAGCTAGTCTTAATGCCCTATGTATAAAAAATTTATACATGACAATTTGCATTGAAATAAAATTTAATCATATTTTACAGTGTGTTATGCGGTGGGGCATGTTTTGGCACAGCCCTTGCTATACCAAAGTATAGCTTGGCTACTACAGCCAAACAGGACAAAGGAGACAAACATGAAAACTAAAATAATTATTCCAGCACTTGCTTTAACTTTACTATCAGGATCTATTTTAACAGCTAGCGATGCAGAAGCACGTGGTTGCCCTTACAGCGGCGGCGGACATGGCGGGAATTACATGCATGACACTAATATAACTGACGAACAGCGTGAAGCAGCTCGCGCTTTGGTAACAGCAAGCCAAAAAAAGACTGCACCCATTAAAGAACAATTATTTGTGAAAAACCAAGAGCTTGAAGCATTACAAAATGCAGCCACCCCAGATGTAGAGGCTGTCAAAAAAGTTGCCAATGAAGTTGTAGAACTACGTAAACAATTACGCACAGAGCGTGACAATCTTGGCTTAGAAATAGACAAAGCCCTTGGCCTACCAGCAGGTACGCATGCCTTAAATGGTTATGGTCATGGTAATGGTAACGGCCACGGTAAAAATAAAGGCCATGGCAAAGGCCACGGCATGAAAAACCAATATTAGCCCCTAACGGCGTCCATCCACGCCTTATACATATACGGACAATGCGGCTCATCCACCGCAAGGCAACGGACAATAACCCTCAAACCTCCTCCTCCTCTAATACACCCAACCAGTATGGCTAGCATGAAAGTGCTAGCCATATTATTTGGGCCTTTGCACAGACAAGACAGAATGATGAATTTTTGTGAGTGCCCACTCATGTTTTTTTGTGTTGTAATGCGCTAAAATATTTTATTATAATTTTTTTTCTTGCATTTAGATAAGTTTTAGAGCATGTTCTGGCATTGTGCGATAGAGTATGTTGCCTTATCGCCGTCATATTTAGCATTTTACGGAGTTTACGCATGACACGCAAAGACCGTACCGAAGGTATTTATAGTCGTAAGGAAGTGCTTGACGAAAGTGAGCGTCGGCAATACTGCCTCATTCAATTAAAAGACTTGCTTTCCTATGCTTATCGCTATTCAGAGGATGTAAAAAAGCGTTTTGACCGCGCGCAATTTAATGTAGAAAAATTCAAATCCGTAGCAGATATTAAGCATATTCCCATATTAAAGAAAAAAGAATTGATTTTCCTTCAATCCATGGGGCCGCGTCTTGGTGGCTTGCTTACTAAGGATATTGGGGATTTAAAGCGCGTATTTCTTTCGCCCGGGCCTATTTTTGACCCTGAGGATAGAGGCGATGACTATTGGGGCTATACCGAGGCTTTTTATTCTGCCGGCTATCGCCCTGGCGATACAGTGCAAATTACTTTTAACTATCACCTTTCTCCTGCTGGCCTTATGTTTGAAGAACCTTTGCGCAACCTTGGTTGTGCCATAGTGCCTGCTGGCCCTTCTGATGCCTCAACTCAGCTTGATATTATGCAAAAGCTTCGCGTTTCTGGATATGTAGGTACCCCAAGCTTCCTTATGCACTTAGCTCAAAAAGCTGAGGAAAAAGGGCTTAATTTGCGCAAAGATTTATTTTTGGAAGTGGCTTTTATGACAGGGGAGCGGCTTTCAGAAAAAATGCGCAATCAATTGGAAAAGAAATATGACCTACTTTTACGCCAAGGTTATGGCACTGCCGATGTGGGTTGTATTGGGTATGAGTGCTTCCATAAAAATGGTTTACATGTGGCTAACCGTTGTTTTGTTGAAATATGTCACCCTGATACTGGTATTCCGCTTAAGGATGGTGAAGTGGGTGAAATTGTAGTCACAGCCTTTAATAAGACTTATCCGCTCATCCGCTTAGCCACTGGCGATCTTTCATTTATTGATAGAAATCCATGCTCTTGTGGTCGTACAAGCCCGCGCTTGGGTACCATTGTTGGTCGTGTGGATACAACTGCCCGTATTAAGGGCATGTTTGTATATCCGCATCAAGTAGAGCAAGTTATGAGCCACTTTGAAGAAATTAAACGCTGGCAAATTGAGGTTACCAACCCAGGCGGCATTGATGAAATGGTGCTTTATGTGGAAACCAGCGATTTTAGACGTGAAGATGAATTGTTGCATCAATTCCGTGAAAAAATCAAACTACGTCCCACTTTGAAAATGCTTACTCCGGGCAGTTTGCCGCCGCAAATACGGCCCATTGAAGATAAACGCCAGTGGGATTAGGATGTTCATAGTGTGCTATGGGTATTGAGATAGAGCGCAAGTTTCTTGTGCATGGTGAGCCATGGAAGGTATTTTCTGTAGTGGGTACGCAATTTACTCAAGGTTATTTGAGTATTGAGCGTGAACGCACTGTGCGTGTGCGCCTGTGTGGTGAAAGGGCATATGTTACCATTAAATCACCTCTGCATGGCCTTGCACGCAATGAGTATGAATATGAGATACCTCATGATGAGGCAAAGTTAATACTTGATACCATGGTTAAAAAGCCCTTAATTGAAAAAGTGCGTTATCATATCCCCCATGACGGTATGGTCTGGGATGTGGATGTATTTTTTGGAGAAAATGCTGGCCTAGTGCTAGCAGAAATTGAACTTAGCTCTGAACAACAGACATTTGTAAAGCCAGATTGGGTGGGGCAAGAAGTAACACACGATGCACGCTACTTGAATAGTGCTCTTGTATCTTGCCCCTATTCTACTTGGCAGATGAAGGAAAACCATGGCGCGTAAAGGTCCACATATATCCATATTACCAGATTATGTTGTAAATCGTATTTTACGCATTAATCGCAA
>CAYJIU010000136.1:0-3694 GCA_964370305.1 uncultured Desulfovibrionaceae bacterium | reverse complement strand
TCCATAAAATTACAAAGCTAATGCTTTACAAAGAGAGAATGCATAGACTTTTTTTGAGTACCTTGTCAAGTAAATTTATTTTTAAATATGCCCAAATCACTCCCATAAGTGCCACTTAATTTTTGCTCGTGCGCTGCACTCACAAAAATTGTTCACTTCGTGCTTTAAAATGATTGTTAACCCCATCCCCCGCAGGGGCTATATATCTTCTTTGTCATGGTGTACAACAGGGAATAATTTACTTTAATCATTTAATATTTTTGTCATTGCGAGAAGACCCGAGGAACGTGGGGCGACGAAGCAATCCATACCTTTATCATAAACTAAACTTGTATGGACTGCCACGCTACGCTCGCAGTGACTTAAAGACCTACATTCACGCACAAGTCATTCAAGATTATATTGTACCCGAGAGTATGATACAGCGATATGTTCATTCGTGCTATGCCTGCATGGGTAGACCGTAAGCGAAGCGTGGGGCTACCCATGCCCTGTAGTGGATCATTTGCGAAGCAAATAGCCACGAAGGGATAAGGCCATAGCCGAATGCATGGCAGGGGGGAGGGGGATTGTAAAGGGGAACGGGGGTAGCGCAGCGCCCCCCACCCCCTTTACCCCTCCGCGGGAGCGGACGCAAATGAGTAAAATAAACAAACTACATATCAAGAAAAAATCATGTATCTTCGCCCTACGCCTACACAAGTATTATAGTAGTATGTATGTATGTATTACTTTGACGGGCCTTGGCCTATTCGCCATAGGGTAAACTATGCTAAACGCCCTGTTTAGTGCGCAATCTCAAGGCATTGCCCACCACCGTAAGCGAGCTTAAACTCATACTAGCTGCTGCAAGCATTGGATTTAAGCTTATTTTCCACGGCATATATAATAATCCTGCCGCTACGGGTATTAAAACAATATTATATGCAAAAGCCCAAAATAAGTTTTGAATAATAGTGCGCATAACCGCCTTGCTCAATTTATAAGCACTTACAACTTGTGCCACATCGCTACGCATAAGCACCATATCTGCTGATTGTATGGCTATATCTGTGCCAGCGCCTATGGCAATGCCAATATCTGCTCTGGCAAGGGCTGGGGCATCATTAATGCCATCACCCACCATCATGACTATATGTCCATTTTGCTTAAGCTCACGAATTTTACTTTCTTTTTCTGCGGGTAGCACTTGTGCCATAATTTCCTTAATGCCTAGCTGCTCTTGTACTGCTTTTGCTGTTACTTCATTATCACCGGTTAACATAAGTACATTTAAGCCAAGGTTTTGCAATTCTTGCACAGCCGCAAAGCTACTCGGTTTAATGCTATCTGCCACAGCTATAAGCCCTAACAAAACTTTATTTTTTGCAAAATAAAGCACTGTTTTACCTTGCAGACTAAGTTCATTTTCTTCTGCTTCCAAAGGATTATCTATGTCATCATAGGCAATTAATCTGGCATTACCAACAACATATAAATCATCACCTTGCATGGCACTTAAACCAAGCCCCGGTAGCTGTTTAAATTCTGTAAAGCTTTCTTGGGGTATAAGAGATAAATTTTTTTGTTTTGCATCCTCTACAATAGCCTTACCCAAGGGATGCTCCGAAAGGCGCTCTAAGCTTGCGGCAAGACGCAGAAGTTCATCTGCATTTGCCGCATCAGTGGCTATAATATCTGTAACCGTTGGTTTACCATGGGTAATGGTTCCTGTTTTATCAAGCACAACAGTATCTGCACTTTGGGCACGCTCTATGGCAGCAGCGGATTTAAATAAAATCCCGCGCTCTGCACCCATGCCAGTACCCACCATAATGGCTGTTGGAGTTGCAAGCCCTAAGGCGCAAGGGCAAGAAATAACCAAGACCGATATGGCGGTGGACATGGCAAACTCAAGCCCATAACCTGACAAAATCCACACCACAAAACTAATAATGGCAATAACAATAATAATAGGCACAAAAATAGCGCTAATGCGGTCTGCAAGTCGGGCAATGGGGGCTTTGGTACTTAGGGCATCATCCACCAAGCGAATAATACGCGCAAGGGTTGTTTGCTCACCAACGCCAGTAACGCGCATTTGAAAATATCCAGAAGTGCTCACAGTGGCGCCAATAACATTTTGCCCTACTTGTTTTTCTACGGGCAAACTTTCACCAGTAATGGCAGATTCATCTATAAAAGCTGAGCCTTGAATAATAGCACCATCAGCGGCGATGCTCTCACCTGCCTGTACAATTAAAATATCACCTTGCACAACTTCATGGCTTTGAACTTGTATTTCTTGCCCATTTCTTAAACAAGTAGCAGTACTTGGCACAAGGCGGGTTAGCTTATCAATGGCTTGAGATGCACGTCCACGCGCTCTGGACTCAAAATGTTTACCAAGACCAATCAAGGCTAAAATCATGCCAGCAGAATCAAAATAAAGATTATGGCCCCAATGCATAATGACTATAACATCCTGACTTAAAAACATACGCATCAAGCCATAAAGCCCAAACAACGCCGCGGCACCGGAGCCAAGCCCCACCAAGGTGTCCATATTGGGGCTACCATCACGAGCTGCTCTAAAACCTGAAATAAATATATTTTTATTCACATACAATATGGGCGCGCAAAGCACTAATTGCAATAATGCTAATAAAGTTAAATTATCACTAAGTATGCTTGGCAAAGGCAAGGAGAGCATATCTCCCATGGCAACATACATAAGTAAGACTGCCAAAAAAAGGGAAATTTTTAAACTTGTTGGCATCTTATGACTGTCTTCATCATGATCACTTTTAATACTTTGCTCAATGGGTTCAAGCTTTGTTTTTGGCTTAGATAATACTTTGTTATTATCTATAATTTGATTAATACTTTGCATAGTTGGAATGAGAGGAACAGCATTTTCTGCGCCTATGGCTTTTGCTCCATATCCGGCTAGTTCCATGGCAGATACTATTTGAGCTACATTTATTACTTGCTCATCAAATTCCACACGCATGGTTTTTCGAAGCACGTTTACGTCCACTTGTTTAATACCTTCAAGTGCCAAGAGGAGTTTTTTTACTCTGCCTTCGCAATTGGCGCAGTGAACATTTTCTGTATTAAATGATTGTGTTTGTGTTTTTGTTGCAGCTGGTTGAGGCATATTTTCAAAAGTTTGTATGGCTTTTGCCCCATATCCGGCTTGCTCCATGGCAGAAATTATCTGAGCAGTATCTATCATTTGCTCATCAAATTCCACGCGCATGGTTTTACGAAGCACGTTTACATCCACTTGTTTAATACCTTCAAGTGCCGTGAGGAGTTTTTTTACTCTACCTTCGCAATTGGTGCAGTGAATATTTTCTGTATTAAATGATTGTGTTTGTGTTTTTGTTGCAGCTGGTTGAGGCATATTTTCAAAAGTTTGTATGGCTTTTGCCCCATATCCGGCTTGCTCCATGGCAGAAATTATCTGAGCAGTATCTATCATTTGCTCATCAAATTCCACGCGCATGGTTTTACGAAGCACGTTTACATCCACTTGTTTAATACCTTCAAGTGCCAAGAGGAGTTTTTTTACTCTGCCTTCGCAATTAGTGCAGTGAATATTTTCTGTATTAAATGATTGTGTTTGCATTTTTTATCTCTTCAATTTCATAAAAATTTTAATTAGCGACACTATATCAAAGTTGATATTTATTATCAAAACTATTTTTAA
>CAYJIU010000135.1:0-3715 GCA_964370305.1 uncultured Desulfovibrionaceae bacterium | reverse complement strand
GCGACCCCAAAGGGGTATTTGGAGCCAGTGTGCCTTTCAAAAAGTCATTGAAAAACGACTTTTTCAGCTTCGACTAGGTGATTATGAATAACACAACATTCCCCATATCCGCAGATTATGCCACTCCGCTAATGCACCCAGCTCTGCGTGAGCCTAGCATTTTTGCGCTTATTAAAGACCTTGTGCGCCCCAAAACCCGCGCCTTTGATTGCATACAAGTGGAAGTTACATCCTGCTGTGCCGCCAAATGCAGTTATTGCCCCCACACCACCAAGGCCAAGCAATGGAACTCCCGCCACATGCAGGCACGCACCTTTGTGAATGTTTGGCCCCTGCTTGAGCAAGTGACCCGAGTTCATCTGCAAGGCTGGGGTGAGCCCCTTTTACATCCACACTTTTTTGACTTTGTAGCCCTTGCGCGCAAGGCCGGATGTCTTGTTTCATCCACATCTTGTGGCCTACATATAAATGAAGATATTGCCCAAAAAATTATTGAAAGCGGCATGGATATAGTGGCCTTTTCCCTTGCTGGTACCGATGCAGCTAGCAACAGCCCCCGTCACGGTGCGGATTTTGATAAAGTATGTCAAGGGATTAAGCTTTTACAAGCCATGCGCCAAGAGCGTTTGGGCGTCCACTTAGAAATACATTTAGCATATATATTGTTGGCCGACCGCTTAGATGCCGTGCGCAACCTTCCTAAGCTCATGCAAGAATTACAAATACACGCCACCATAGTTAGCACTTTGGACTATTTAGCCGATGAAGCACAAAGTCACTTGGCCATAAACCCACACGACACTGATATTATTGCTAAAGCTAGGCAAATACTGCAAAAAGCAGCTCATGAGGCAGAACAAAATGGCCAGCGTATCTATTATGCTTTACCAAGTTTAAGCCCTAGTCCTAAGTGCAGAGAAAATATACAAAATAGTTTGTATATTGATGCAGATGGAACCATAGCACCATGTATTTACCTAAATGTACCGGATAGTGATGCCTATAAAATAACCTTTGGTAATGTTAATGATGAAAACATTCTGGATATTTGGCAAAAAGATGATTTTGTCACTTTTCGTCACGCCCACGCAACAAATACGCCCATTGTTCCATGCCAAACTTGTGTGAAAAAATTTGAAACATTACTCTAGGTTGCGATACTTTATTTAGTCGAAGGCTGAAAAAGTCATTTTTCAATGACTTTTTGAAAGGCACACTGGCTCCAAATACCCCTTTGGGGTCGCCAGAAGTTAATTCTGGCTTATTTTACGCCGTGCACAATTTTTCTTACAGAAAAATTGCGTTAGTCGTCACGTGAAAAACGTATTTTGGCACCATAAAAATGCCAGAAAAGTGCATTTCATGCCCTTATTTCTGGCATTTTTATTTGTCAATTTTTGCTAAAAAATAATTTATTTTCAATGTTTTGTATGGTTTTTCAGTGTCGACTATTTAGCATTATAAAATCAAAACAATATATGGTTAGCGCAAGACCATATTATTTTTTACCATATATTAGCTCTTGACTTCCTAGATTTTTTAAGTATGTTTCTTCGCTCAACATAAATTTCAGTCCATAAGTGACTATTCGGAGGATACACATGGCCAATTTAGAAAATGCCACCAAAACAGCTGACGGTGTTATGCTCAACGGTTTTTTACTTTCCCCCATCGTAGAGCAATGTAATGATTGTGATCGTATTCGTGAATTTGAAGGCGAACAATTTTGCGCAAGCTACCCCACTCCTGAGCGCAAATGGGTTGGCGGGCGATGTAATTTTGCTACACATGTAAAATTAAAAGTTGCTGCTGCCGCTAAAGTTAACCCACTTAAAGCTTCTAAGCGCGCTGCTAAGGGTAGATAAAAACAATTTTTTTAGCGCATGCGATTATGTGGGCACAAAGTTTTTTTGTTTAACGAAAAGAAAACCACATGCGACACAGTGGCGTCTATTCCTGATTTTTGAGTGGTGTTGATTTTATCAACACTCTCATAAAAACCTCAATTTTGCTGGTGTAAAATTGAGGTTTTTATTTTTCATACCATTGACCATACAATTTAAGGCATTATTTTCCATATAGCTTGAGACCTCTTGCATCGTTCATTATGCAGGGTCTCAACTTTGTGCTCTTTGCATAATTCATTATGCAAGAGCCCATGCAGCATTGACAGTAGTCAATGCGACCAAAAATCAAGAATAGGCGAAGCTTTGCTTCGCCGTTAAATGATTGATTTTTGTGCCTTTACCTCTGTGCAAGCAAAAATTACATAAAGAATAGCTTTGCAATTTTTATATTAAATTCTATGCACAAAAATAATTGTACAGAGGTCTCAACTTTGTGATGGAGGAAGAACATGAGCGTTTCATATAAGGATTATTATCAAGTACTTGAGGTAGATCGAAAAGCCACAAGTGACCACATTGCAAAGAGTTTTAAAAAACTAGCTCGAAAATATCATCCTGATTTAAATCAAGGTGACGCCAAGGCTGAAGAAAAATTTAAAGAAATTAATGAAGCCTATGAAGTATTAAAAGACCCTGAAAAGCGCAAATTATACGACCGCTTAGGACATAATTGGCAACATGGTCAACAATTCCAAGGCGCGCCTGGTTTTGAAGGTTTTAACTTTAATTTTGATAGGCAACAATTTAATAACGGTGGTTTTTCAGATTTTTTTGAAGTACTCTTTGGCCAGCAAGGTGGGCGTAGCGGAGGCCAAGGTGGTTTTGGGCCTGATCCTTTTGGTGGTTTTTCAAGACGCCAGCGACGCGGTAGCGATGTGGAGGCCGAAATTTCCATAAGCCTTGAAGATGCCCTTAAAGGCGGTAAGCGCAATGTAAGCTTGAGTGGCGCAAAAGGCCCACGCACGCTAGAGGTAAACATACCGGCCGGTGTGCGCGAGGGGGCAAAGTTGCGCTTATCAGGCCAAGGTGAATCTGCACCCGGTGGTATCGCCGGAGATCTTTTCTTGCGAATCAAATTTTCTGCACATCCAACTTTTGGCGTTGATGGCATGGATACAACATATGATTTATTGCTAAGCCCTTGGGAGGCGGTATTGGGCACAACTGTGCGCGTGCCTACCTTGGAGGGTGAAATAGATATGAATATACCTGAGGGAACTTCTTCGGGGCGGCGGTTTCGCCTACGTGGGCGTGGCCTTGGGGCTGAGGCATCTCGAGGCGATCAAATGGTTAGGGCCATGATCAAAACTCCGGAAAATATTACAGAAGAAGAAAAAGAACTTTGGAACAAACTAGCTGAAATATCAACATTTAATGCCAGATAATTTTATATATTCAGTTTTATTTTTAAAGTATTTTGATTAAAAAAGCTTAGTTTGCGTACAATTAAATGGACTACCAATAAAAACGTTATTTTTCAATTAGTTAACATGATTTTCGATGCTTTTTTTTGCCAATGACTTTAGCATTAACACAAATTGGCTTTTATTCGCTCTCTTCGGCGGATTTTATGCCAATGGAAGTAAATTCCATTGGCCCGCCTTGTTCGCTTTACGGCAAGCTACAGCTTGCGACTCCGTCGGTTTAAGGTTGCCACACCACCTTCAAATATCCTGTAGGGATATTTGAAGCGTTAAAAGTTTTTAAGGGGTGGGGGCCTGCGGGAGGGGAAATTTTGGCTATAATTCCAACTCTTCGGCGGAATTTATGACAATTCAGGTAAATTCCAATGGCACGCATAATTCGCA
>CAYJIU010000134.1:0-3805 GCA_964370305.1 uncultured Desulfovibrionaceae bacterium | reverse complement strand
TTATTGGTTGAGGATAATCAAATTAATCAAATTATTGCCGAAGAGCTTTTGCAAAGCGTTGGTTATACTTTAGATATTGCATCTAATGGTCAAGAAGCCCTTGATATGATTGAAAAAGGCAGTTATGACCTCGTGCTTATGGATATTCAAATGCCCGTCATGGATGGGTTAACTGCCACTCAAAAAATACGCGCAAATCCTAAGTTTGCTAAACTACCTGTTATTGCCATGTCAGCACATGCCATGACTGGAGATAAAGAAAAAAGCTTAAAGCATGGTATGGATGATCATATTACTAAGCCCATTTCACCAGATATTTTGTATAACACCCTACACTACTGGCTTGATAAATATAAGGAAGAATGATTATACGTTTAAGCAAGCAATGGCAGTACAATAGCCATACATATATGCAAAAAAGCAATGCCAAGAGCAGTGTTGCGTAATTGCGCATCCAAAATTTGTGCATCATGGGTGTTAAAAACCTTGTATGCACTGATTATCAATGGTAATGTCAATAATATTAATAGCATTTCCCAAGAGTTAAACGTCATAAGTAGATAAAGTGTCCAAGCTACAGTTCCGCCACCAACTAAGCATAAGTGATAAATTCGAGAATTTTTAGGGCCCAACCTTAAAGCTATGGTCTGTTTGCCGTGTTTTCTATCCCCTTCTATATCACGAATATTATTGATATTTAACACTGCCGTAGAAAATAAACCAGCTGCAATAGCTGGCAAAAATGGAGCATTTATTAAATTACCAGTAAAAAGATAAAATGAACCAAGCACAGACACAAGGCCAAAAAAAACAAATACATAGTAATCGCCACGTGCTCTGTAGCCATAGGGTTTTTTGCCCATGGTATAAGCCATAGCAGCCCAAATGGCAAAAGCAAGCAATATGGAGAAGCAAAGCCACTTAATTAAGTTGGTTCCAAAGCTAAAATAAAAAAGTAAGCTAGCACTTATTAAAACTAAGCATATAACTAAGGCAATGCCAAGCCGCATCGCAGAAGGGTTGATTTTTCCCGAAGAAACTGTGCGCTCTGGCCCTACTCTGTCTGCACCGTCTACATTATTATGAGCGTCGCCGTAATCATTGGCAAGGTCGGATAATGCTTGCAAAAAAGTGGCCGTAAGTACAGAGAAAATAAGTATCCAAACGGAAAATGCATTGGCCACAGCAGCTAAGCCTGCCCCTAAAAAGAGCGTTGATAAAGATAAAGGTAGCGTACGCGGCCTGAATGCTTGCACCCAAGCCTTTATGGTTTTATTCATACTTATAAATTATTATGTTATAGAATATATCGGCTTAAATCCTTATCCACACGCACATCTTCTAAATGCTTTTCCACATAGGATTTGTCCACAATAATTTCTGTACCAACCTTTTCAGGCGCATCAAAAGAAATTTCTGCCAATATTTTTTCCATAATAGTATACAGACGGCGCGCACCGATATTTTCAGTCTGAGAATTGGTTTCTTCAGCAAAGCTTGCAATCTCTTCTAATCCGTCATCAGTGTAGGTGATTCGCACGCCCTCCGTTTCAAGAAGTGCAATATATTGCCTAGTTAGTGCGTTATCCGGCTCAGTTAAAATGCGTAAAAATTCCTCACGTCCAAGGGCTTGCAACTCCACTCGTAATGGAAAACGTCCTTGTAATTCTGGTATTAAATCCGACGGTTTACTAAAATGAAACGCCCCAGCAGCAATGAACAAAATATGATCAGTGTGAATCATACCGTATTTTGTATTCACAGCACTGCCCTCTACAATGGGTAGTAAATCACGCTGCACACCCTCACGCGAAATATCAGAAGATCGTTGGGAAGATGTGCTAGCGATTTTATCAATTTCATCAATAAATATAATGCCGCCCTGCTCCACACGCTCTCTGGCTCTATCCATGATGGATTCTTCATCCACTAGTTTTCCTGACTCTTCCTGCACAAGTACATTAAAGGCTTGGCCAATTTTCATTTTGCGTCTTTTGGGCTTGGGAGGAAATGCTTTTCCAAACATATCTTTAACTTGCGACCCCATACCCTCCATACCGGGGATAGCAAAAACATCAATGCTTGGGCCAGACTGCTCCATAACTTCCATCTCAACTTCTCTGTCGTCCATGAAACCTTGGCGTAATTGCTGGCGTAGCTTTTCGCGTGTAGAGTCTCGACTACCGTCGCTCCCAAAAGAGGACGGTAATAATAAATCCAGTAAACGTGATTCAGCCGCTGCTTCCGCCGCTTCTTTAACGCGGATATTTTCTTCTTCGCGTACTAAGTTGATGCTGATTTCCATAAGATCGCGCACCATGGACTCCACATCACGCCCCACATAACCAACTTCAGTAAATTTTGTTGCTTCAACTTTCACAAAAGGCACACCGCATAATTTAGCTAAACGACGTGCTATTTCTGTTTTTCCAACACCGGTTGGGCCCATCATAATGATATTTTTGGGGGCTACTTCATCGCGCAATTCAGGTGCTAAGCGTCCTCTGCGCCAGCGATTACGCACAGCCACCGCCACCATTTTTTTTGCTTGTTCTTGCCCAACAATATATTTATCAAGCTCAGCAACAATTTCCCGTGGGGTTAAAGTAATCATAAAGTCTCCAACAATAATTAATTCAAATGGTTATAATTTTAATAGAAAATATTTAGTGTAAATCATAAAAAAGACTAATTTTTTGCCTCTCGCTCTACGCAAAAAAAACTTATCATACGCAGAATATTTTGCCCACATAGTATAAGTCGACTTTTGCCAATTGCAATGCCTTGACATGTGGATTATGCTATTTTTTATGTTTTCATATCTACATTGGAATCTCTACTATGGCCCGCTATTATTGGGCATTGGTATTTTTTTACAAGTGTACTTTTTGCTACGCTTGCGCAAGCCATTTTTTTTAGCCATCCTTGGAGCATGTTTAATCAGCATTGTAGCATATATGGATAGCGACATGGTTTTGTTTATCGGGCAAATATTAATTTTGATATTACTTTGGTTGTGTAAAAATAAAAATGAATGTTAACAATATATTAAGAATACTATCCATTGTGACATATATGGCCCTTGTGTTGATTTTACTAGGTTTTTTCGACCTTGGGGATGCAGCCAGTGAGGTTTGGATGGATGCAAATGTGCGAGGTAAAGGCACTTTTGGTATACTTATATACATCGCGCTTGTGACTTTGCTCATAGCTATAGGGGTGCCAAGGCAAATTTGTAGCCTCATGGGAGGGTATGTTTTTGGACTCTGGCAAGGCACATTATGGGCAACCGTGGGCACAGCACTTGCTTGTATCATATGTTTTAGCTATGCGCGTTTTTTAGGACAAGCGTGGCTTCATCAAAAGTATGGACATAAATTATCAATTTTTAATGATTTTTTATGTCAATCTCCATTTTTATTAACTCTTGTGGTACGCATTGTGCCTCTTGGTAGTAACTTTTTAACCAATTTTCTTGCTGGGATAAGCCGTATTCCGGCCATACCCTTTTTAAGTGGTTCCATTGTTGGCTTTACAATACAAAACTTTATATTTGCTATGTTGGGTAGTGGCCTACAACTTACCGAAAGTACACATACATTTTACAGCATTGCTTTATATATTATTTCTCTAACTCTTGGATATTGGGTGTATTATCGCTATAAAAAACATAAGCAAGAGGTTAATAAAATTAAATAAATTAAAAGACTTGCCTTTTTTTAAAAAGTGCTTAGATTTATTGTCCCTACTTAAGGGGGCGCATTGGTTTCGACGGGGATGTGGAAGCCAAAGTTGCAGGTCGAGG
>CAYJIU010000133.1:0-3848 GCA_964370305.1 uncultured Desulfovibrionaceae bacterium | reverse complement strand
TTCACGGCTTTTTTATTTTTATACACAATAATTTAACCAGCAAAGCCGCTAGATTTTAGCACTTGACCTTGACTGGTTAAAATCAAACATTCGCGCTTAGGCAAGCTTTGTACAAGGCTTAAAGCTTTGCGCGCCGGCAAGACTGATAACGCCGTAGCTAACGCGTCAGCCTCAAGGGCTGTGGGCGCACTCACGGTTACAGAAACAGTATGCTGTGGGCTTTGCTTAAGCTTGGGGTCAATTAAGTGATGATGCTTACGGCTAGCATCATAAAACATTTCGTAGCTGCCAGATGTGGCAACAGCCCCATATAGGTTAAAGCTTGTGAGTACACTACCATCACGGGCTGGATTTTCAATGGCCACACGCCAAGGTGTGCTGGTATCTTTTTGGCCAGAGGTGCGAATATCCCCACCAGCATTGACAAGATGGTTGCTTACACCATATTTTGTTAATATTTCTGAAGCCATATCAGCTATATAACCCTTAGCAATACCATCAAGAGTAAGGGCCATACCGCTACGCCCAAGGCGCACATGGTCTGCACTTACAAAAACTTCGCTAGCTTGCACAAGCTCCTTAGCTTGAGATATGGTTTGCATATCAAGAATCATCTTGCCCTTAGGGTTCTGAGCGTCGCGATATGCGTTGAGCAGTGGAGCAACAGTCATATCAAATGCACCATCAGTTAAGTCATGTACACGCTTGGCGCGGCTTATGACATAGGTCAAGCTCTTAGGGGCATCATAGAGTTTTCCGCTTGCATTTAACATAGATAGCGGCGATGAGCTATGATGACGGGTAAGTTCGGCTTCAAGCTTTTGCACTTCGCCAAAGGCTTGCCCCATGGCTTCATCGGCTAAGTTTTTGTTAGCATGCACAGCATTGATAGTTACAAAAGTGCCAAGCATCACACGTGTTTGAGTGTATACATGGGTATTTGGCAATGATGATGCCAATAAGTTAAGCGGGTTTTGCAACATAACCGCAGAGCCCACAAGGGCAGCACCTGCACCTTTAAGCATAGTCCTGCGGCCCATAAGCTCAGCATGTTTTATTGAATTATTCATCTATACAGCTCCTTTATGCGTTTGCGCCACTTTGCTCAGTTGTTTCTTCGGGTGCACTTGCTGCAAGCTCAGCTTGGGCAAGTTTTTCTTCCTCTTCTTTTAGCTTAGCAAGCTGCAATTCTGTATTGAGTGAGGAACAAAGAATACGCAAGATATTACGCGGACAACCTGTAACGCAAGCCTCAGCACAATCTGGGCCAAAGCTTAAGCATTTTTGCTGATCAACCTCTATGCGACCGTCAACATTGGCAATAGCTTTGGCAGGACACGCTTTTATGCATTTGCCGCAGTTAATACAACCGGCTTCACACACATCCATAACGGCACGCATCTTATCTTGAGTGGCACAAAATACCGCCACTCGAGCGCGGGTTGGGATAAGCTCAAGAGAACTACGAGGACAAGCCTTAACGCAAACCCCACAGCCAGTACACTTGTTAGCATTAATGCTTACAAGTCCATCAACTATTTCCATGGCATTAAATGGGCATACTTCAACGCAATCCCCAAAGCCTAAACAAGACCATGAACACTCATTGGCCCCGCCCATGAGCAAGGTTGCAGCAGCACATGAAGGCATACCTTGATAGGTGTAGCGCGCTTTAACCTTGCCAGCCAGTTTGTCACAACGTCTAAACGAGAGCAAAGGATCAGCCGCAGCAACGGCTTTGCCGGTAAGTTCGCCAACACTCATGCTGGTTTCTGCACTACCTGCAACACAAAGTGAGGCAGCTATGCTTGGGTCATTTACAACGGCCGAGGCATAGCCTTCGCAGCCTGCAAAACCACAACCACCACAGTTTGCACCTGGGAGCACGTCCATAACAGCCTCAACGCGCGGGTCTTCTTCCACATAGAAAACCTGCGAAGCAATGGCGAGAACTGCCGCAGCTACAAATCCTAGCCCGAGGAGGGTAAGAACGGATGATAAAACCATAACAGACCTCCTAACTGGTCATGCCTTTGAAGGCCATAAAAGCAAGGGACATAAGTCCAGCCATAATAAGCGCAATGGGTGTTCCATCCATTGCCTTGGGCACACGGCAAATATCAAGTCTTTCACGAATACCGGCCATAAGAATAAGAGCTAGCATAAAACCAGCACTGGCGGCAACGGCATAAAGGACTGATGTTACTAAATCAAATTTTTCACGTTGTACGAGAATAGCCACACCCATTACTGCACAGTTTGTAGTAATAAGCGGCAAAAAGATACCCAGTGCCGCATATAGAGGTGGAACCATCTTTTTCAAAAACATTTCCACAAATTGTACTAATGACGCAATAACAAGAATAAATACAATTGTTTGTAAATACGCCAAGTCAAAGGGTATAAGCACATATTTTTGCATAAGCCACGTACATACAGTAGCCATTATGGTAACAAACACAACAGCACCACCCATGCCTAGGGCTACACCGCGCTCCTTAGAACAACCAAGGTATGGACAGTTGCCAAGGTATTGGGCAAGTACGATGTTATTTACAAATATTGCTGATATAAAGAGTTGAAAAATATCCATAAATTACTCCTTACTTGCTCACGGTACAAGCACGACATGCAGCGCAGCCGGATGCAGCATTAGGTACATCGCCAAGGCCTTTACGCTTTGCCTGCCAGCGATTTAAAGCATTCATGGCGCATAAAATAATTCCAAGGCAGATAAATGCGCCCGGAGCTTCAACCATGACTACAAAGGGTGAAAAGCCTTCCCACATAATGTGATGCCCAAAGAGCTGGCCTGTGCCTAAAAGTTCACGCAGACCACCAAGAAAGGTCAAAGAGGCTGTAAAGCCAATACCCATGCCAAGGCCGTCAGCTATGGATAATACCACAGTATTTTTAGCGGCAAAAGCCTCAGCACGACCAAGGATAACACAGTTTACCACGATAAGTGGAACAAATATGCCCAGTTGCTGGTAAAGTGGGTAAGCATAGGCTTGCATTAGTAGCTCAACCGAAACAACTAAGGAGGCTGAAATGGCAATAAAGCAAGCAATACGTACTTTTTTAGGGATGATCCCGCGCACCATTGAAATAATCAAATTGGATAGGGTAAGTACGAAGATAACCGCCGCCCCCATGCCAAGGCCATTGCTGGCAGACTTGGTTACAGCAAGCACCGGACAAAGCCCAAGCACCAACCTAAACGGTGGCAGCTCAGCCCATAGGCCCTTGGTAAATTCTTTCATTATTTGTTGCATAATACTTCCCCTATGGCCATGTTTTAAGAATTTCTTCTTTTAATTCTGAATAAGCCTTTGCAGCACTGGCAACTGCACTGGTAGCTCCACCTGAGGAGACCGTAGCACCAGAAATAGCGTCAATTTGTCCACCTTGACTCTTTAAGGCTACATCCTTGGGCTTACCGGTAAATTGGTCAGTAAAGCGTGGGGCTAGGATAACATCACCAATACCTGGTGTTTCCTTCATGGTGGTAACTCCAATACCCACAAGGGTATCATCAGCGGGGTTAATACCAACCATAACACCAATATCTCCACCAAAGCCACCACCGGAATCTTCAAGTGCTACCCCCACGAGCTTGCCGCCCTTAATGGAAGGAAAAACCATAACATTACGACCATCTTTAAGGGTAAATGTTTTACGGTCGGCCACGTAGTCATTTTCAGAACCAGCAAAAACACGGTCTAAAACAGGTTTTTGCACATAGGTTAGCACCTGAACCTCAATGGGGTCAGCGGTAATCATCTTCAAATAAGACAAAGCAAATCCGGCAATACCGCAGATGCCCGAAAGTACCACAAGCATTTTTA
>CAYJIU010000132.1:0-3858 GCA_964370305.1 uncultured Desulfovibrionaceae bacterium | reverse complement strand
TTTGCTGACAATAGCGGCGCAAAACCCACGAAGTGGGGTTTGTCATCAAACTAAATCCTGCACTATTCATTGTGCAGGCTATTCATTAGTATGTTCCAACAAATCTTGCAAGAGTTAAGCTTGAACATATAAAATTGTAACTAGGTCTTAAAATCGAAAAAAGTTGCGTTTTTTTTAAACTTTATATATGTTGCTCTTTTGTTTGTGGGGAAAATGAATGTTCTTAGATGCTACAATAAAAACTTTACTCCAAGATACTAAAAAAATTGCTATTATTGGTGCTAAAGACAAAGATGGCCAACCGGTCAATATGGTAGGACAATATCTTTTATCGGCTGGCTATACTGTATTTCCGGTACACCCTGTTCGTAATAATGTTTGGGGTCTCCCCACTTATAAGCATATATCTTCCATACCTGAACCTGTTGAGATAATAAATATTTTTAGAGCATCTTCCCATTGTTATGAACATGCCAAAGAAATCTTAAAACTTAGCTGGAAGCCAAAATGTTTTTGGATGCAACTAGGTATTAGCTCACCCCTAGCTGGTGAAATTTTAGCAGCACAAGACATTCAAGTTATTGAAGATTTATGTATAAAAATTGAACATGAAAGGCTGTTGTAAATGAGTACCACTGCATTTGATTGTCATATGTGCGGGCATTGCTGCGAAGGTACAGGCGGAATTATCGTTAGCCCCACAGATTTAAAGAGGCTTTGTGCTCACTTAGCTATTAGTATTGAAGAGTTTAATAATCAATACGGCATTATAAACAATGGTAAACTTACCGTTCGTAGCGGAGCCGATGGATTTTGTATTTTTTTTAAGCAAGGCACTGGCTGTACTGTGCATGAAGGAAAACCAGATATTTGCCGAGCTTGGCCATTTTTTCGAGGCAATATGATTGATGATCAAAGCCTACATTTAGCTAAGGACTTTTGCCCAGGTATAAACCAAGATATTATGCATAAAGATTTTGTCAAAGAAGGCGAAAATTATCTTAAACAAAACAATTTACAGGCTGATGACCCAAACACTCAAGCTCGAGCATTATTAAAGTAATTTAATTGTTTATGAAAAAAAGAAAACAAATAAGCTTACAAGAATGTTATAGCATCTTACTATTAGAAAGTAATGCAACTCTTGAAGATGTAAAAAAATCTTATCGTACGCGAGCCTTTGAGTTACACCCTGACCTTAATCCCAATGTAGCAGATGCAAGTTATCAGTTCCAGCGATTAAATGAGGCATATGTTGCCCTTTCGCAAATTTTACAAACCGAAGAAGGGGCTAGACAAGCTTCTGCAAAAAAAGAAGAACAAAAACAAAAAACTGAAGATAAACAAGCTAAAAAAGAACAAGAAAAAAGCAAAGCTAGTCCTAATCCCGAAGAAAAAGAAAAGAAAAAAGACGATAAAAAAACTACTAAAAAAGAACAAGAAGCTAAAAAACAAGAGAATAAAACACATGCTCAAAACAGCCGTCAGCGTGCAGCGTCTGCAGCCTACGCTAAGGAAGATGTTTTGCGCGATCTTTTGCATGACCCATTTGCAAGGCGTGTTTTTGAAGATATTTACAGTGAGGTAAGCAAACAGGCAAGCTCTGAGCCCAAGGCTACGCCTCCACCGCCGCCGCCATCATCAGCGCCTAAGCCGCCAACTCCACCACCGGTTGTAGAGGTTGACCTTGGAAGCAGTAATAATTTATCACACTTTGCCAATAATTTTTCTGGCAAAATTATGGGGTGGCTCAAACATCAAATTGATGAAAAACAAAGCATAAAACTACCTGCATCTGCATTATTTGCAGGTGCTAAAGTGCGTTTGCAAATTAGGCAAGGACTTTCTGAAGAAGTAAATACAATTGAAATTGTCCTCCCTAAAGATTTTGTTCCCGGAAAGCCCGTACGCCTGCGTGGGCTTGGCAAGAAAGTAGGCAAATGGCAGGGCGATTTATACCTAACCATTGAATGTAATAAAGAATAAAAAACAAATTATATAGTAGGATAAGGAGTTTACCCATGAGTATTGACTCAAAAAATGAGCATCAAACCACAGAGAACTTAGAAGAAGATTTTGCCACTTTGCTGGAGTCACACAGCTTGGACGCCCCAAGCGTTAGTGCAGGGCAAAAAATTCGCTGTAAAGTCATTGCTATTAGTGGAGAAAATGTCTTCCTTGATGTAGGCATCAAAGTAGATGGCATTATGGAATATCAAGAACTAATAGGCCCTGATGGTGAACCCATGGCTGGGGTTGGGGATAGCGTTGAAGCGTGGGTAATCTCCGCAAGCGCGCATGAAGTACGCCTTTCTCGTTCCATGAGCGGAGGTGGTGTTGCCGCACTTGAAGATGCTCGCGATGCAGGTATTCCTGTTGATGGTAAAATCACAGCATTATGCAAGGGTGGTTATACCGTGGAAGTACTTGGAAAACGTGCATTTTGCCCAGGTAGCCAAATAGGATTTTTTACAAGTGAAAATTCTGAAGAGCTCATTGGAAAAACAACGCAATTTCTTATTACCCGCATTGAAAGCAATGGCCGCAATATCATTGTTTCGCGTCGCATACTCATTGAGCGTGACCGCCAAGAAAGTATTGATAAGCTATTAAGTGAACTAAAAGAAGGTGATACCGTAGAGGGTCAAATCACCCGCTTAGCCCCTTTTGGCGCATTCATGGAAATAGCTCCCAGTGTAGAAGGCATGATACATATTTCTGAGCTATCTTGGTCAAGAGTAGGCAATGCCGATGAAGTTGTAAGCCCTGGTGATTTAATTCGTGCAAAAGTTTTATCCATGGGTAAAGATCCCAAGGGACAAATTCGAATTTCCCTATCACGTAAACAAGCAGAAGGCGACCCATGGGAAAGTGTTTCCGACCGTCTAAATGTGGGCGATGTTATGCAAGGGCGCGTAGTACGCTTAACTCCTTTTGGTGCTTTTATAGAAATACTACCCGGAGTTGATGGTTTAGTTCACGTTTCAGAAATGTCTTGGACAAAGCGAGTTAATAAACCAGAAGAAGTGCTAGCTGTGGGTGATGACGTTGCTGTTAAGATTAAAGAGCTATCTATTGAAAACCGGCGTATTTCTCTCTCCATGCGTGATGCAGAAGGCGACCCATGGGCCCAAGTTGCAGAAAAGTTTGCCGTAGGCAGCATTGTTGAAGGCACTGTAGAAAGCCAAGCTAAGTTTGGGTTTTTCATAAATCTTGCCCCCGGTATAACCGGCCTATTGCCCCACGCTGTCATTAAAAATACTGAAAATGCAAAAGAATTAAGCGCACTTGAAAAAGGCCAAAGTGTAAAACTAATGGTTCAAAATGTAGATAAAGATGCGCGCCGCATTGGCCTTGCGCCAGAAGGAGCCGAAGCAGGTGAAGATAATTCTTGGAAAGAGCACGCAGCTCCTGCTTCGTCCAGTAGCGGTTTAGGTAGCCTTGGACAAGCTCTTGCCAATGCTATGAATAAAAATAAATAAAGATTTTGTAAAACAAGGGTTTGTCATCAAACTTAAAAGGCGTTGCTCTTCTGAGCAACGCCTTTTCATTATTTTACTATTTAGTTGTTAATTATTTATAAATACTTAATATTAATGCCCGTGTTCATCCTTATGGCACTCACCTTTTTTACAAGGGAAAAGGATAAAGCACCAATAGACAACAAAAGCAGGCAAAGTAACAAACATAAGCCCGTAAGCCCAAGTTTTTGTATATAAGAAGTACTCATAAAAAGTGCTAAAACTACTTTCGGCAGCCATACTTACCTCCTAGCTCGGTTTAATGGTCGCCCCTAAAATTGGGGTGTTCGTACAGTACCGGCATATGATAAACAATAAAGCGGTAGGCTGTCACAAT
>CAYJIU010000131.1:0-3873 GCA_964370305.1 uncultured Desulfovibrionaceae bacterium | reverse complement strand
AGCGTTGTTTATCCATGACTTACTCCTTAACCTTGGCTATGATTTTTGCGTATTCTTCGCAGTATTCAGGGCGTACTTCCTCACGGAAGATGCCACGAGGAATAAGGTTTTTATCCTCTTCAAGCTTTTTTGAACCCAAAAGAGCCGTGCCATCGCGGTAACTTTGAAGTAGCTCCACTGGCCCACCAATTTTGTTTTTGCGTCCAAAGAAAGTAGGGCATTGAGACATGATTTCCACAACGGAAATGCCTTTGTGTTCAATGGCTTTTTTAATGAGGGAAATACATTCCTTCACGTGGAAAGCCGTTGTTCTAGCCACAAAGGTAGCACCCGCGCCAAGAGCTAAATCTATAGTATCAAAGGCTGGATCTATGCTTTTATAGGGTGCGGTAGTGGCGGAAATACCTTCACCAGAAAGGGGAGAGTACTGCCCACCTGTCATGCCGTAAATACGGTTATTTAGGATGATGGCCGTTAAATTGATATTGCGGCGGCAAGCATGGATAAAGTGGTTACCACCAATGGCCGTGGCGTCACCGTCGCCCATGGGTACAATAATATTAAGTGATGGCTTAGCTAGTTTTAAGCCTGTGGCGCAAGCTAGGGCACGGCCATGCATGGTGTGCATGGTATGAAAATCCACATAGCCTGAAATACGGGCCGAACAGCCAATGCCGGAAACCATGCATAGACTTGATCTGTCGATGTTAAGATCATCCACTGCATGCAAGATGCTATTTAGAATGGTTCCATGTCCGCAACCTGGGCACCAAATATGCGGGAATGAGCGTTCGCGAATAAAGTCTCTAATTGCCATTTTAGAACCCCCTTCCTTCGATGGTGCGCATGACAGCCCCAATGTCTTTTGGAGTAACGAGCAAGCCATCCATGCGGTTTACAAGGAAGACACGACTTGGGTTTGTAACTGCGCGCATTACTTGTTCTTTCATTTGTCCCATATTCATTTCAACCACAAAAATATTCTTGGCATGTTTTGTTTTTTCACGCACTAGTTGTGCTGGGAATGGCCAAAGGGTTTGTAGCTCTAATAAACCAATTTTATCGCCCTTCATACGACGAGATTCCACTAATTCGCGTGAGCTTCTAGCCGAAGAACCGTACGATACAATAATATGTTCAGCATCTTCAAGGTGATATTCTTTCCAGTGAGCTAGAAGATGCGCTCTATTTTCGATTTTATCAATGAGGTGATAAATTTTTCTAGTTACATATTCTGAATTTTCAGTAGGGAATCCAAAAATATCATGAAATAAACCAGTTACATTATAACGATGTACGCCGCCAAAGTCAGAAATGGGCAAACGACCATCCTCACGGGGTAGGTATGGGTGATAGTTAAGGCCTTCTTTTACTTCTGTACGCAGACGTTCAACCACTTTAATGGCTCCTGCTGGCGGTACAATAAGTTTTTCGCGCATGTGGCCGACCACTTCATCAAGAAGTAAAATGACCGGCGTGCGATAAGTTTCAGCAATATTAAATGCTTCTACAGTCATTTCAAAGGTATCTTGTATGGATGATGCAGTGAACACAACAATACTATGGTCACCATGCGTGCCCCAGCGGGCTTGGTTAACATCACCTTGAGCGGCCTTTGTAGGTAGGCCAGTGGATGGGCCTGTGCGTTGTACGTTTACAATAACACAAGGTATTTCTGCCATGCAGGCGTATCCAATGGCTTCTTGCTTAAGTGAAAAACCTGGGCCGCTGGTTGCAGTCATGGCCTTGGCCCCAGCAAGAGATGCACCGCATACAGCACACATGGAAGCAATTTCATCTTCCATCTGAATAAATGTACCGCCCTTTTTGGGTAAATCGCCAGCCAATAGCTCTGCAATTTCTGTTGAAGGGGTAATAGGATAACCGGCAAAAAAGTTTACGCCGGCATAAAGCGCGCCATGAACACAAGCGGCATTACCTTGTACAAAATGGACATTTTCTGCTGTCATTATGCCACCTCTGCTTTTGCTTTTTTAGGCTTTTTACTTTTATCAACTGTAATGGCAAGATCAGGACAATATAGCTCACACATGCCACAGACAATACATTTTTTAGGGTCATGTATTGCTTTTTCTTTTTCAAGCGTCAAAGCACCCTTGGGACAAAAGGCGACACAAATGCCACACCCTTTACACCAAGCTGCAGTAATAGTCACTGCTCCCATACTTTTCTCCATTGTTGTGCACATTTTTTTGTGCTGTTTCTTTAATAAGTTAACAGTAAAAACGTGTATAAAATTTAAAAAAATACCTCGCCAGTACAATACTTTTATTTATATTATACTAAACCACATTATACCTTAATTATAAAATTACTTCTAGTGTTTATTTGCATAAAAAAAACATCTGCATACTTATATTAACATGTGCAAATATAAAATAATTTCACGCGTTTTGTATAAATAATGCATTTTTTACATTTGACATTTTAGCAAAATTCCATATAAAATCCCATTTTGTATTATTCTAATCTGGAAGTAGGAGGGTGAGGTGTTAGAAAATTTATTTTCCCTTACTAAACGTGGAACAAACGTTAAAACAGAGGTTTTAGCCGGTATTACTACCTTTATGACAATGTCATATATTTTGGCAGTAAATCCAAATATTTTAGGGCAATGCGGCATGGATACATCATCGGTTTTTGCTGCAACTGCCATTAGTGCTGCCTTTGCCACCATAGTAATGGCTCTAGCGGCCAACCTTCCTGCTGCCCTTGCACCTGGTATGGGACTAAATGCTTTTTTTGCTTTTGGGGTAGTTATTGGCATGGGATATACATGGCAATTTGCCTTGACTGCCGTATTCTTAGAAGGGTTAATATTTATATTTTTGACTATCACCAATTTGCGTGAGGCCATATTAAAATGTATCCCATATTCCATGAAGTTAGCCATTTCTGCCGGCATTGGATTCTTTATTGCTTTTATTGGCTTTAAAAATGCTGGCATTGTGGTTAAAAATGATGCCACTCTTATTTCTCTTGGTAATATGGCAAGCTCTGGCGTGTTTGTGGCTGTGGTTGGCCTTTTGGTGGCGGCAATACTACTTTGCAAACAAGTGCGTGGCGCGCTACTTATATCTATTGTAATTGCAACCCTTGTGGGTATACCACTTGGTGTTACAAACCTTGCTAATTTTGATGCAGCAGGCCTTTTTTCTATCCCTAGTATTGCCCCGACATTTTGGCAATTTGAATGGCACAATATTTTTACCATTGATATGTTAATTATTTTATTAACTTTTCTTTTTGTAGATCTTTTTGATACTTTGGGAACTTTGCTTGCCCTTGGAGCTAAGGCTAATTTGCTGGATGAAAATGGTCAACTACCACGAGCAAAGCCAGCTCTCATGGCAGATGCTCTTGGTACAACGGTGGGAGCTATATTGGGTACATCCACAGTGACCAGTTATGTTGAGAGTGCGGCCGGTGTTGTTGAAGGTGGTAAAACTGGATTAACCGCAATGGTGGTTTCTGTATTATTTCTTTTGTCTTTATTTCTTTCTCCTTTCTTTTTAGTTGTGCCAGGTCAAGCTACAGCACCTGTCTTGGTCTTGGTGGGGCTTTTGATGTTTACGCCAGCCCTGAAAATTGATTTTAATGATTATGTGGAAGCCATCCCCGCATTTTTAACCATTGTTATTATGCCTTTAACTTTTAGCATTGCTACAGGCATTATGTGGGGCATTATTGCACATACTACCTTATGCATTTTTTCTAGGCGTCTTAATGATTTATCTATATTGTCATACATTCTTTCCATATTATTTATCTGGAAAATGGTAGCCGTTTAATCATTGAAATTTTTGGTAAAATAATACAACAAAGGCTTTCTAGATTTTCTAGAAAGCCTTT
>CAYJIU010000130.1:0-3976 GCA_964370305.1 uncultured Desulfovibrionaceae bacterium | reverse complement strand
GTTTAGCTTGGTAGGTGCATATTTGCATATTGCCGTGAGTACACTTTAATGATAGGGATTAGCGTTTAGGAGATATAATGGCTCACATGCGAATATTTTGCTTAATTTGCGCATTGTTATGCGCTTCATTTTTCCCAAGCCCTGCGTGGGCTAAGGTTTGGGACGCCTATTCTATTGTGGATCATCCAGCCAACAATATGTGTGCCTTAACCTTTGACGATGGGCCATCGCACCTTACAGCACAATTTTTAGATGCCTTAAAAGAAGAAGATGTGCACGTCACATTTTTTGTCCTTGGGATGCAAGCGGCCACTTTTCCAGATATTATAAAACGTATGCTTAGGGAAGGGCATGAGGTGGCAAGCCATGGCTATGCCCATGATAATTTGAAGCTACTCTCGCCAGAAGCAGCCTATGCTGATCTTAAAAAGACTTATGATATTTTGCAAAAACTTGGGGCAACACCTCGTTTTTTACGACCCCCCTATGGAAGGTATAATAAAAATGTAATTTCTGTGGCCAAGCAACTTGATATGCCGCTTGTGCTTTGGTCTGTGGATAGTCGCGATTGGGAAAGCCAGCCAGATTACGGCAATATGCAAAATATTCTAGGTCGCCCTATGGCTGCTGAGGAAATGCGCGGCATATTTCTTTTTCACGATACCAAGATTCGTACCGTGCGTGACATAAAGCTTATTATTACTATTTTGCGTGCTATGGGGTGCAAACAATTTGTGACAGTTAGTAAATACCTAGATCAAGACGAGCACCATGATATTTTGCCAGATGAACATTGGCAAAAACCCCTAATTATGGCTAAACCAGATTTAAAAAACCATATTCCCACAGCTCATAAAAATGACTTGGCATTTAGCTTTAAATTGCAATCAGCGGATGACCTAGAGCAGTATGGCATTGATAATGCAGTCAAAGTGGAAAACAAAAAGCAATTGCCCTTTGGAAAGAATGATTATAATTTTTCATTTCCGCAAAGTTTGCGCTAAGCATCAAGCCCGTATTTTTTTAGCTTATTGTGCAATGTTGCTCTCGTAATACCAAGCCTGCGCGCAGCTTCGCTCTTGTTATCTTCCACATCTTTTAAGGTTTCGGTAATGGCTAAGCACTCCACCTCGTCAAGGGATAAACCCACCAAGGATACACCAGCCTCAGAGGCATGAACGGAGCTGTTTAGTGCAGATACATTGCTTAAACTTGGAGGTAATTCTTTTTCGCCTATGGTCTCACAAGTGCACAAAATCACAGCTCTTTCTACAACATTTTCCAACTCACGCACATTGCCAGGCCATGAATATCTAAGCATAATTTCAAGTGCTTGCGCAGAAAATCCTTTAATGTTTTTGCGATTGCGCTGTGCAAATTTTTCCACAAAGTGCGCGGCCAGTAAGGGTATATCCTCCTTACGTCGGCGTAAGGCTGGCACGTCAATGCTAATGACATTAAGCCTAAAGTACAGGTCTTCTCTAAAGTTTTTTTCCTTAACCTCGCTTAATAAATCGCGATTTGTGGCGGCAATTATGCGCACATCCACATTCACCGGCATGTCTGAACCTACCCGCTGCACTTCACCTTCTTGCAATGCGCGCAAAAGTTTAGCTTGCAAAACCAAAGGCATTTCACCAATTTCATCAAGGAAAAGTGTACCCCCATGGGCTTGCACAAAGCGGCCTTCGCGCTTTTTATCTGCACCGGTAAAGGCGCCGCGTTCATGCCCAAAAAGTTCCGATTCCAATAAATTTTCTGCAAGAGCTGCACAATTTACTGTAATCATGGGTTTATTTGCCCTAAGGCTACCATGATGCAAGGCGCGGGCTACTAGCTCTTTGCCTGTGCCAGATTCACCTGTAATAAGTACTGTAGCCTCTGCTGGAGCAACGGTTACAATCATTTGCTGCATTTCTTCCATATTTTTACTGCGTCCCAAGATGCCTGGCACAGTGGCACTTTCACTCAATTGGCGGCGTAGTTCTCTATTTTCTATGCACAGGCGGCTATGCTCAAGGGCACGGGCAAGGCTATGCTTAAGTACATCAAAGTCCAGCGGTTTTATTAAATAATCATAGGCTCCTAGGCGCAATGCTTCTACGGCAGTTTCCACAGAAGAATAAGCCGTCATTAAAATAACTGGCAAGGCTGGATTGTATTCTAAAATGCCCCGTAAGGCATCAATGCCATCCATTCTAGCCATGCGTACATCGGTAAGTACAGCGTCAAAGGCCTCATTTTGTACAGCATTAATGGCATTATCGCCATCATCAGCTTCTTGCACGGTGTAGCCCCACGAGCTTAGCATCATGCGCAACATATTGCGATGCGCTTCATCATCGTCAACTACAAGTATTCGTTCTGACATGGTTATTTCTCCGTACTGGGGGCAAGGGGTAGTATAATATTAAATGTAGTCCCCGATTTTTCATGCAAATTATGGTGGCGTGATTTTACAGAAATTTCGCCTTGATGTGCTTCAATTATTTTATGCACCGTCGCAAGCCCAAGGCCAGTACCTTGGCCCTTGGTGGTGAAATATGGGTCAAAAATATGGTTTAAATGCTTTTCTTCAATACCAAGGCCATTATCACTAATTTCAATACCAAGATGCTTTTGCTTAACGTATAAAATAATATTCAAACTACCGCCATGGGGCATGGCTTCCATGGCATTTAGGCACACATTTAATAGGGCTTGGCCCAAGCGATCTACGTCCAACAACACCTTGGGCAAGGATTTCTTGGGCGTACTGATATGCAGGGAAATATTTTGCTTTTCAGCATCTTGCCTCAAAACTTGCATGGTGTGCTCAATTAGGGGCAACACATCAGCCGGCACCGCTCGTACATCAGTGGGACGAGAAAGACCAATAAGGTCTGTTATTACACGGTTTAAGCGGTCAACCTCACGCACCATAACATGTGCTGCGCGTCTATCTTCACTATCTTCAGGAAAGCGTTGCCCAAAATATGTGGCATAGCCCTTAATGGAGCTTAAAGGGTTGCGAATTTCATGGGCCACACCAGCGGCCAGATTACCAATGGCGGCCATTTTTTCTTTGCGGCGCATTTCTTCTTCAAGTTCGCGCACTTGACCTTCAGCTACATCTTGGCGGCGGCGTGACTCCTGCGCGCGCTGGGCAAAATAAAATATTAATAACAAAGCTAGGCCGGCTAGGGTGCCGCCTCCGGCAATGGAAAAAAAGTGTATTCGGTCTTGTTTTTTACTGCGCTCAAATGGCCCAATATCTAAACCTAAAAAAATAAGCGGCTGTGCTGGTGAAAAGGCATCCTTACGCGCTCGCTCATCTAAATTGTTCCTAAAGGGCCTTATAGTTGGCTGCATGCGTTTAGCCTTAGGCATAAAGTCGCGATAAACCACAAAGGTGCTTTTGCCGTCTATGTTCGCAATAAACCAACTTACGTCTAAGTCTGTGGCTGATTGTGATAATTCAGCCAAAATATGCCCACTGGCTTCTTGCCCGTTAATTTCAAGAACTTCCCCTAATCTTTCAGGGCTACTATGCGCAAGGATGGTGCCATCAGGCATGGTGATGGCAATAAAACGCACGTCAGCACTGGCAAGCTCTTGTAAGTTGGTCTGTAGTTGCACGGTGTCACGGCGGCGCATGCTCATGCGCACACTGCCTTCAACAGCTTGAATTAAAGCAGAACCTTCGCCCACCAGTAGGCGTACCATATTGGTTTCACTTTGTTCCACCGAAAGTGTGGTTATCCCCACCACCACGAAAAACAAAACCAAGGCCGCCGCCCCAAGCATTAGCTTTAAGGATGGCAATGCATCTTGTTTAATTTGTTTTGCGGCTGTGGGTGATATGTCATGCGTCATGCCAAAAATATAAACTCCCTATGCGTTTTACACAAGGCTAAATGTTTTAGTGCGATTTTTGGTGCACACGGCATTCTAATTTAAAAAATATTTATTATAATTATTATGGTGAGATTAAGTT
>CAYJIU010000129.1:0-4187 GCA_964370305.1 uncultured Desulfovibrionaceae bacterium | reverse complement strand
AAATTAAAAACGCGGAGATGCTTCGCTCTCCGCGTTCTAAATTTTGTCTTCCATGACAACCCCCTGTGCATCCTGCGCATGGGCTCCCTCTCTTGTGGGGGATTTCCCGGCCAAAGCATCACGGGCCAAGGCCGGAAAATCATGTGGGGAGGGAATATCTACAAGGTTAGTTTTTATCTATCCTATGTATGGCGCAAAATCCTATGGATTTTGTTTTAGCAGGCTAACTATGCAGCCATGCTGTTAATAAGGTCGCGCGCACTTTCATTGTTTGGATCAATGCCAAGCACTTCTTCTAGATGTGCTTTTGCCTCATCAAAACGACCGAGAGCCATAAGGATTCCAGCAAGGCTTACTCTAATGCTACTACCTTCACTAGAAACACGCATGCTTATCTCAAGCACTGGCACAACTTCTTCAAGACGTCCCAAGTGATGTCCTTCGCGTACAAGGCAATTTAGGGCAATAATGTTTTCGGCATTCATCTCAAGCGCGCGAGAAAAATGTTCATAGGCTTTTTCATGTTCTTCTTGTTCCATCAATACAAGACCAATACCAGTAAGGGTTTTGTCTGAAAGTTCAATGCTGGAAGCCTTGGTATAAAGCACCATGGCTTCGTCAAGCTTTCCATTTTGCACCGCGATGGTGGCTAGACCAAGATAAGGGGCCACAAAAGTGTTATTGCTGGCAATGGCTTTGCGATAGTATTCTTCAGCCTTGTCCAAGTCGCCCATAAATAGGTAACACTCGCCTAATTCTTTGTTAATTTCATAATCAAGATGGTTGCTCATAGCATCCTCCCCGTGGATGGTGGTTAAAGTTAAGTAAATATAGCAGTACGGTACCGCTTTGCAGAGGATTATGCATAGAGCATGCCATTTGAAAAATAATGTATTATTTTAAGTGATTGTATAAATAGAACAGGGCGTGGGGAAAATTATTCCCTAAATAAGGACAAAATTATGACAAACAAAATGCCCCACAAATGCATCAGGAGGAATTTTATGCCATATCATGCTCAAGGGCAAAGTGCTATGTTCTTATATATTGTAAGACTTTATAAAGCACAGCATGTATATCAAGGCTTGATGTATCAATAATAATGGCGTCAGTTGCTGCACATAGGGGAGCAATGGCGCGGTTGCGGTCTTGCTCATCACGTTTTGTAATTTGCTCAACCAAGTTTTCAAAATCACAAGGTTTTCCGCTCTCTTGTAATTGAATCATGCGTCGCGTGGCTCTTATTTCGGGGTTAGCATCCAAAAAAAACTTATGTTTAGCCTTGGGAAAAACCACTGTACCCATATCTCGTCCCTCGGCCACTAGTGCTGTGTTGTGCCCCAGTTCACGTTGCGATTTTTTAAGTATTTCACGCACAACGGGTATGGTGCCAAGGGTAGAGGCAAGCATTCCCACGGCCTCGGTGCGTATCTCATCCCCCACGGGGATATTATTACATAATAAAGTGGTCTTTGCCCCAAAGCCAGCAAGACTAAAAGTCCACGCGGATGAACGCTTAAGCACTTCGTTTTCGGGTATACTGGCCACATCTTCACCAAGTTTTAGGGCCAAGCAGCGGAACATGGCCCCCGTATCCAGATATGCAATATTAAGGTTTTCAGCCACAAGCTTAGCTAGGGTAGTTTTACCAACGCCCGCCGGGCCATCTAAGGTGATAATAAGCATGTCACTCATGAAAGCACCTCAGCTAAGTAATTTAGAAAAATATTATTTTCTTGCTCAGTCCCAATGCTTACGCGTAAAAGATGCGGTAAAGCATAACTTTTAAGCGGTCGTATGATGATACCTTTTTGCAGTAAACCTTCAAAAACTTCTAAGGCGTCCTTGGGCGGGGCAAACATAATAAAATTGGCATGACTTTGGTATACAGTACATTGTAAATTTTTAAGCCCTATATATAGTTGTTCGCGCCCTGCAATAACAGTTTCTAGGGTTTTTTTGTAGAAAAAATTATCTTCAAGGGCTGCTAGTCCTGCTTCTTCTGCCAAAATGTTTACTGAAAATGGTAAGCGAGTACGCCACATATATTCAGCTAAAGTTGGTGGTAAAATACCATAGCCAAGGCGCAAACCTGCTAAGCCATAACTTTTAGAAAACGTGCGTAAAAACACAATATTTTCTAATTCATGCCCTTGCACTAGCAGTGAGAACTCTTCCTCATTGGTAAAATCCATATAGGCTTCATCAATTACCAAAAGACAATGTTTGGGCAGTGATTTTGCAAAATCAAGCACTTGTGAAGAAGGAGGGCAAAAACCAGATGGATTATCCGGTGTGGTTATAAAAACCATGGCCGTACTTTCATCAATAATTTCTTGTAGCTTTGCCCATGGGAATGAAAAATCATCCGCAAGTGGTGTTTGGCGAAGTTCTATCCCGCCAATTTGAGCTTGGGTAGTATAAATACCAAAGCATGGCTTAAAGCACACGATATTATGCTTTTTTGGTACGCAACGTACGCGCATAAGTAGGTCAATAATTTCATCAGAACCATTGCCGACCACAATGCGCTTTGCATCCACCTCATGCTTGTGGGCAAGGGCCGCAACCAAGCGTGGGTTCCCACCTTGAGGATAGCTAAAGACAGTATCAACTGCTTTTGCTAAATGTTCTTGTACGAAGGGTGACGCCCCCAATGGATTTTCATTACTAGCCATTTTAATGACTTGCGTGCAATTATAACGTTCACGAATTTCTGCAATACTTAAGCCTGGCACATATGCTTTGAGGGCTTGTATTTCAGGACGCACTGACTGAGTTGTATATTTTTTTTCAGACATGGATTTATGCTTAGCCAAGCTTAAAAATTTTAAGCTTGGCTAAAAAATGTAAAAAATTATTGCGGACGTATGGTAAGTACAGGTTGTTTGGCGTTTTTGACCACTTTTTCTGCCACTGAACCAAACAAAATACGATCAAGCCCTTTGCGGCCATGGGTGCCCATGATGATCATATCTACCTCTTCTTCTTCAGCTTTATTAACAATTTCCTCAGCTGCATAACCAATGAGCACGTGGCTTTTAGCGTTAATGCCGGGGAAGTTTTCTGAAACGAACGTTTCCATAGATTTTTCTGCACCGGTTACAATTTCGCCCACGAAATTTTCAATAGTGTTGGGTGGTACATGAAAGCCCACATACTGACTAAGGGACGGTGCAGTATATACCACAAGAACTTCAGCACCGGTGGTTTTAGCAAGGAAAACGGTATATTCCGCAATGGAGCTACTGTGGTCTGATAAGTCAACTGCGCAAAGAATTTTTTTAATTTCTGTCATAATTTCCTCACAATTTGGTAGTGGTTAATATTATAATTATTATTAGCAAAAATATAATAGTGTTTTTTGCAAGGATAGACAAGTCCCTTAATGCAGGTTATAATGTATGCATCAAATGCATACCTTGGCCTAATCTTAATTCATATGATGCGGCAATCTTTTCCTCTAAAGTTTTTATAAAGTATGCAATATGCACTGGTTACGAAAAATAGACTTTTTGGCAAAATTCTTGCAATAGTTTTAACATTAACGCCAAGGTCTGGAGGCGACATGGACATACGCACCGAACAATTAGAATCCCTGCTCAAACAACAGGAGTTCCAAGCAAAAAAATCATCTGCCACTAAAAGTGAAGGCGCAGGCGATTTTGCAGCTACCCTGCAGCAGGAAGTGACCCTTGGCGGCGCAGAAGATGGTGTGCAAACAGCACCCGCTCCACTTGGGGCGCAAGCAAGTCTTGCAAGTCAAGTCTTACTAGCCAATGTGGAAGATATTGCCGCATTGGAAGGCGGTATGAGCACTGAAAAAGCATACGGTTATGCCTCAGATGCCATGGATAAGTTTGAATCCTATGCCAACACTCTGCGTGAGCCAAGTCAAGGTAATTTGCGTGATGCTTACAATACATTAGAAGATGTGGCATCACATGTACAAACGCTCAAGACACAATCAGGATCATTGCTTGAGCAAAACAGTAATCTGGCTAGCATTATAAATGAGTTGGAAGTACTTGCAACCACGGAAAAATTTAAATTTAATCGTGGTGATTACTCCACCTAATAAAGTCATCGAATGATTCATAAGGCTTTAAGCCAGATGGTGATTTACAAAAAACCCCGCAAACGCGGGGTTTTTTGAGAGTGTTGACAAAGTCAGCACGACCGATAAA
>CAYJIU010000128.1:0-4213 GCA_964370305.1 uncultured Desulfovibrionaceae bacterium | reverse complement strand
CGGGGGGTAGCGCAGCGCACCCCCATCCCCTTTGCCCTCTGCGGAGCAGGCCCAAATTCATATGAAAGATACACTACCTAATACAAGACAGGCAAAAGATATAAAATCATATCTCTCCATAATAATTCAACAATAAACATTCCTTAAATTAAAGTAACGTGCGTCCAAAAGTCACAGTTATGCCTTTAATACTTGCTCTTAACAAAAAGAAACGCTATTTCAAAACCATGCCCACAACATTAACCACTCAAACATCATATACTCCCACTATTTCTGTTGAAGTATGTGGCAAACACTTCACCTTGCATCGCGCCGCAAGCCTTGAAGAACTTTGGGATGCCATGACGGAGTTGCCCTGCAACAATAAGCATATGGCCCCATATGATGACGATGAACGCTTGCCCTATTGGACAGAGCTTTGGCCTTCAAGTATTGCACTGGCTAAATGGCTATGCAGCCAAAAGCATTTAATCCAAAATAACATATGCTTAGACATAGGATGCGGCCTTGGGCTCACAGCTTTAGTCGGCCAGATGTCAGGAGCTAAGGTTTTGGCCTTTGATTATGAACAAGAAGCCCTACACTTTGCCCAAAAAAATACTATAGCCAATGCGCACCTAGTTAACACAAGTCCATTTTGGTTGGCCATGGATTGGCGCAAACCAGCCATAAAAAAAAATAGTATTAAATACCTTTGGGGCGGAGATATAATGTATGAGCGCAAATTTGCGCATTATTTATTAAATTTTATTGATTATGCTCTGGCCGAAGCTGGACGTGCATGGATTGCCGAACCTTGCCGCTCAGTGTATGAACATTTTAGTGCTGAACTTTTACATCGGCAGTGGAATGTAAAAAAAGTCCACTTGGAAAAGGTGGATGCCATCTATGCCCAAGCCGTACCCGTAACGGTGCAAGTTTGGGAGATATGGAGGTAAAAATATTATGACTAAGACAACACGTTTTGGTGTTTCCCTTGATCAAGGGTTGCTTGCTTCCTTTGATAAATTATGCAAACGCAACGGCTATGCCAATCGTTCCGAAGCCATACGCGATCTTATTCGTAAAGCCTTGGTGGAAGATGAATGGACAAGACCAGAAGAGCAAGGTGCTGGCACCTTAACGTTGGTATATGACCATCATCAAAGTGATATTTCTAAACGCCTTATGGCTATACAACATGATGATCATGACTGTATTGTTGCCACCCTGCACGTTCACCTTGACCATCATAATTGCCTTGAAGTATTAGTGCTAAAGGCTGAAGCTGAACGTGTGCGTGACCTTGCCAATAGGCTATTATCTACCCGCGGGGTCAAACACGGTGCTCTTTCGTTAACCACTACCGGACAGGACTTAACATAATGCCCAAAACTGCGTCCCCACCAAAGGCTATGCACACTGCCATGGAAGATGTGCAAAGCGGCCCTGCCCTTGTGCCCTTGCCTATTGATAAAGTAGGTGTGCAAAACCTACAAATTCCACTTGTAGTAAGGGATAGAGCCCAAGGCAGACAGCACACTGTGGCCTCGGTGGATGTGAGCGTTGACTTACCATCGGCATTTAAAGGTACACATATGAGCCGCTTTGTGGAGGCATTAAAAGACCTTGATGCAGAACTCAACTACCAGTCCATGAAGGTGCTTTTGGAAGATGTAAAAACACGCCTTGAAGCAAGACGCGCCCATATTATATTTAAATTTCCGTATTTTATCCGCAAAAATGCCCCCGCCTCTCAAGCTTCAAGCCTTGTGAGCTATGTATGCAAACTTACTGGAGATTTAGAAGATAGCACCCCATCCTTCATCTTGGAAGTAGAAGTACCAGTAATGACTGTATGCCCATGTTCCAAGGCCATAAGCACCGAAGGGGCCCATAGCCAGCGCACTCTTGTGCGTATAGCTGTGCGCATGAAGGGTTTTTTATGGATTGAAGAAATTGTTGATATAGCAGAAAAATCTGGATCTTCAGCGGTATATAGCTTGCTTAAGCGCGAAGATGAGAAATATGTCACCGAATATGCCTTTGCTCATCCGGCATTTGTAGAAGATGTGGTACGCTCCGCAGCCATACAATTATCTGAGCATGAGTTAATATCGTGGTTTAAGGTGGAAGTTCAAAGTCTAGAATCTATCCATAATCATGATGCCTTTGCCTGCATTGAAAGCCAAACGAACAAAAAGTAATATAAAAAAATTAAATATATCAGATAAATATTTTTGTTCATTCTATAATTCATTGATAATAAAGAGTAAAATATTTTTTGCTTTTTTTGCTTTTGATGCGTATTATGTGCTGTGATGTGTGTAACTCACACGCATTTTAGTATATTTGTTATGATATCACCAACTTAAGCACTCTTACAAAGACATTAATTGGGAGGATCCCTATGGCCGTTGAAAGTCCTGAGAGAAATTTAGCTCTTGATTTTGTACGCATAACCGAAGCAGCAGCGCTTGCTTCTGCCCGCTGGCTTGGCCGTGGCAATAAAGAAGCAGGAGACAAGGCTGCCGTTGATGCCATGCGCATTACTTTTAACTCCTTGAATGTGCAGGGTAAAGTCATCATCGGTGAAGGGGAAAAGGACGAAGCCCCCATGCTCTTTAATGGAGAAAAAGTCGGTGCAGGTGTAGGCCCAGTGCTAGATGTCGCTGTTGATCCGGTGGAAGGAACGCGCTTGCTTGCTTATGGACGCCCCAATGCCATCTCTGTAGTTGGTGTAGCTCCTGCCGGCACTATGTTCAACCCTGGCCCAAGCTTTTATATGCAAAAACTTGTGGTACCCAATGAAGCCAAAAACGTTGTTGATATTGATGCTCCCATTAAGGTGAACTTGGAAAATATCGCCAAAGCCATGGGTAAAAGCCTACAAGACTTGGTAGTATTCGTGCTTGATAAGCCGCGCCATGACTTATTGATTCAACAAATTCGTGAGGCCGGAGCACGTATTCAATTACATACTGACGGTGACGTAACCGGAGCACTGATGGCAGTTGACCCACGCTCAGATGTAGACGTGATGGTTGGCACCGGCGGCACACCTGAGGGCGTTTTGGCTGCATGTGCCATCAAGGGCCTTGGTGGACAAATTCTTGCGCGCCTTGATCCTCAGTCTTACGTGGAAAAAGAAGCCATTGCAGAGGCCGGCGTTGATATGCGCGAAATACTCACAGTTAACGAGTTAATACGCTCAAACGACTGTTTTTTTGCCGCAACTGGCATTTCTGGTGGCTCCTTCCTCGGCGGCGTAAGATACAAAGGGCAAAATGCCATTACGCAATCCATGGTAATTCGCGGTAAAACTGGTACCCTTCGGTATATTGAGTCTTACCACAACGTAGCCAAACTTAATACTTTTAGTGCTGTACGCTACTAAAATATCAGGTCATATTTAATGCTATCAACCAGCACAGCACATAAAATGCGCCCCTCCCCCTTCTTATGTAGCATAGCCTTTTTATGTGCTTTGGTGCTGTTTGCTGGCAATCATGCTCTTGCTAAAACGGTGTATGATGGCCAGCCGCCTATGACTGACAAAGAACTATTGGGCTTTATTGAATTATTACCGCGCTTTAGAGCTTGGACATCATCACAAGGTGAAGATGCTGCCCCAAGCGTAAACGATGGCGAAGCCGATTTTGTGTACTCTGAAAATGCCGCTGCATGGGTCAAAGCCAGGGGATGGGATCCAAAGCGTTTTTTTTCAGTCATGGGACGTGCGGCCGCAGCCCTATTTATAGTGGCTGAAGGTAGTGAACTCACTGGTAAAAAGCCAGTTGATATGCCGGCTGTCACTCAAGAAGAGCTTGATCTTATCCGCAGGCACCTTGCAGCTTTGCTACATGCCGGAAGCGATGCACCGCCGATTAACTAGCTACCCCTCAATAATACTAATTTTTTACATCCTTAATTAACATTAAATATCGTTCAGGATCGGCTAACTAATTTAGTCGAAGCTGAAAAAGTCATTTTTCAATGACTTTTTGAAAGGCACACTGGCTCCAAATACCCCTTTGGGGTCGCCAGAAGTTAAGGAAACACCGATTAAATCGTGTTTCCTTAATCAATGAGATACAAACACCACTTCGTGGCGTTTGCGCCGCCGAAAGACAGCAAAGCTGTCTTGGCGGAAAGCACCACGCTTGGACTTACGTCCATGCTTTGGCATAAAGCACCACGCTTGGACTTACGTCCATGCTTTGGCATAAAGCAC
>CAYJIU010000127.1:0-4245 GCA_964370305.1 uncultured Desulfovibrionaceae bacterium | reverse complement strand
CAAACCCCACTTCGTGGGTTTTGCGCCGCTATTGTCAGCAGAGCTGCCAGGCGGAAAGGCACGAAAATCAATCGCTTTACGGCGCAAGTAAATTGCGCCTGCTCTTGATTTATCGGTCGTGCTAACTTTGTCAGCACTCTCTCATGGGCTAGTATTTTCAAACTTTTAACAAAAAACACCACGTCTTATGGCAAGAGTTATATTTATTACTGGCTTATTATTGCTTTGCATGGCCCTTTGCATGACCAGCCTGCTAGCTGTTTCATATTGGTACGATGACGGCGCAGCACACGGCATAATTATGGCCATTTTTGCAACTCTTGTCCTTGGCTTGATGTGCATGCCCGCCTATAAAAAGAAAAATACCACCTTTACCCAACAAAAAGCCTTTGCCACCGTCGGGTTATGTTGGATTATGACTAGCATTGTGGGGGCATTTCCTTTTGTTTTTACAGGGGAAATATCTTTTACCGATGCTATGTTTGAAAGTGTTTCCGGCTTTACAACTACTGGTGCAAGTATACTTACCAATGTGGAAATATTTCCAAAAAGCTTGTTATTTTGGCGTTCTTTAACCCACTGGCTTGGCGGCATGGGCATTGTAGTACTTTCCCTAGCTCTTTTTTCACTGCTAGGAATAGGAGGCATGCAGCTCTATAAGGCCGAAGTATCAGGACATATGCCAGATAGGCTCACCCCGCGCCTGCGTGATACCGCAAGCTTATTGTGGAAAATATACATGGGTATGACCATTATTTTGATTTTTCTTTTATACTTTGGGGGCATGGGCTGGTTTGACGCCATAAATCATAGCTTTGCCACCGTGGCCACGGGGGGATTTTCCACCCGCAATGCATCCTTAGCGGCCTTTCCAAGTCCATTTATCCAATGGGTGATTATTTTTTTCATGTGCATAGCCGGTATTAATTTCACTTTACATTTAAGATTCTTACGTGGTGACTGGTTTTGCTTTTTCAAAAATGCTGAATGTAAAACTTATTTGCGCATGCTTGGTTTAAGCATTATTGCCATCTGCCTGACCCTTTGGGCTAGGGACGTATTTTTCGTGCAAAATTTTAGCGAATTTGAGGCATTAGTGCGCAGTGTTACCTTTCAAGTGGTATCCATTTGTACTACCACAGGCTTTGCCAGTGAAAACTATGCCCTTTGGCCCACATTTACCCTTGGGATACTGCTTATTTTAAGCTTAGTGGGAGGCTCAGCCGGCTCCACAGCCGGTGGCCTTAAAATGTTACGGTTACACATCCTCACCCGTTTGGCCATGCGCGAAAACTTCCGCTTTTTGCACCCACGTTTAGTACGCCCCTTTAAGATGGATGGTAGGAGCTTATCATCAACGGTAGTCATGGCTATAGTGGCCTATTTTCTTTTATTTATTGGTCTGTTAGTCTTATGTACATTGATGCTATTATTTTTTAATCTGGACTTAGAAACAGCCTTTAGCGCAAGCCTTTCATGCCTTTCTAACGTGGGGCCTGGGCTTGGTAGTGTTGGGCCTGTGGATAACTTTGCACATATACCCGCAGCAGGAAAGTGGATATTAAGTGCAGCTATGCTATTAGGAAGATTAGAAATATATGCTATTTTAGTGTTATTTACCCCAGACTTTTGGAAACAAAGGGCTTGGTAGAATATTTAAGGAAACGCAGGTTAAATCGTGTTTCCCAGTTTGATTACAAACCCCACTTCGTGGGTTTTGCGCCGCTATTGTCAGCAAAGCTGTCAAGCGGAAAGGCACGAAAATCAATCGCTTTACGGCTAAGCAAAGCTCCGCCTGCTCTTGATTTTTGGTAGCATTGACTATAGTCAATGCTACATTTAAGAAAACACTGATTAAGTCAGCGTTTCCTTAATAACTTTCAAAACAAGGAATGATCATGGCAACATCAATAATAATTTCTGGTGCTTGTGGCAGAATGGGTAAAACTCTTGTGGAGCTTGTGCAAGCAAGTACTGATTGTAATTTGGTTGGGCTTTTGGAGCATGAAAACTATGTACACCTAGTCCCCACATATGATTGTTTAATAGGTTCCAAGGCTGAGGACATTTTTCCAAAGACCAAGGGTGCTGTAGTTATTGATTTTACTTCACCAGAATCTAGCCTTGCCATGGCAAAATTGGCGGCAGAGCATGGTAATCTCATGGTCATTGGCACCACTGGTTTTAGCGAAGCTCAAAAAGCAGAACTTGCACAATACGCCAAAGCAACGCCTATTTTTTGGGCACCCAATATGAGCATTGGGGTAAATGTTTTACTAAAAGTTTTACCTGAATTAACAAAAATGCTTGGCGAAGATTATGATATTGAAATGGTAGAGCTTCATCACAATAAGAAGAAAGATTCCCCAAGTGGTACGGCCTTAAAGCTTGCTGAATGTTTAGTCAAAGCTAGAGATTGGGAGCTATCTGACGTGGCTTGCTACCACCGTGAGGGGATAATTGGTGAGCGACCAAAACGTGAAATGGGTATTCAGACCATTCGCGGTGGTGATGTGGTTGGTGTGCATACCATGTATTTCATGGGTGCAGGAGAACGCATTGAAGTTACCCATCAAGCCCACTCAAGAGAAACTTTTGCTCAAGGTGCCATCAAGGCTGCCAAGTGGCTTGCAAGACAAAATGCTGGCCCATTATACACAATGCAAGATATTTTCTAGATTTTTTATTGTGTTTTTATTTATAGTTGTGTAACATGTTACTCGTACAGCACATTGTGTGCGCAAAAATCCTTTAATATGCGCCACTTATTTGTGCCTGTGGAAATCCATCTATAGTGGGGTTAAGCATGCCACAAGTAGCAGCTCGTATTAGCAGTGATCAAGAGCGTTGGCTGAAAGATTATTTTCGTACCAAAAGTGCTGGTGCGGAGTTTATTTTGCCTTGGGCTGTAGATACATTTTTTCGAGCTATTTCAGCTATTAAGAGTATTTTTAGCCCTGCTGAGCTTAAAACCATTGTGGAGGCACATAAAGACCTTAAACTCTTGCCAGACCACACGCGTCTTTCATATCTACATTTGCGGGTGATGGATGCTTGCGATGTAAATAATGTCCACACCAAGCACGGTGCAGCTAAGACCCACCTTGAAACCAAGATTAAGCGTCTTGATGATACGCAAGCTACAGCCCTTATGGTTTGGGCTTCGGCTTTTTGGGTTAGTAAAAATTGTTCTGCCGACAGCTTGGATGAATATATCAAAGCTTATTAGGCCCTTATTTTAAATTGAATACCCCAACCATACGTGAGGCTTATAATATTTTAAGCCAAAGGTTTGAGCGTGCGCATAGCGATGCACCAAGTCTTTGTGCTCGTGTTTTAATCTCACATGTCTTGGCTGTGGACAGTGTTTATTTATCTGCCAACTATCAAGAAAATATTAGCCAAAAACAGTGGCAAAATCTTAATGATTTGGCCCTGCGCCATGAAGCAGGAGAGCCACTAGCCTACATTACAGGGTACAAAGAATTTTATGGGCGCAAATTTTTGGTAAATTCGCACACGCTCATCCCGCGCCCTGAAAGTGAAGATGTTTTGGATGCGGCATTTGAGGCCCTAAAAACTACTGCACCGCGCTTTGTGGATATTGGCACAGGCAGTGGTTGCCTTGGCATAAGCCTTGCTGCACAAAGAGCTGATGCCAGCGGTATTTTACTTGATATAAATTCAGATGCCTTAGCGGTAGCACGAGAAAATGCTAAAAATTTAGGGGTAATGGAACAAGTTAAATTGGTGCGCGCCAATTTACGCCACCTGCCCTTTGTTAGCAATAGTTTTGACCTTATCATATCCAATCCGCCCTATGTAAGCGAAGGTGAATATAGAGATCTTTTGCCTAATGTGCGTAAATTTGAGCCAAAGTCCGCCCTTGTGCCCAAAATTTTTACAGACGAAAGTGATGAGCATGGCCTTATATATATAGGATGCATTGCAGCTATGGCTCATGACCTTTTAAAAAATGGTGGTGTATGCATTGTGGAGCATGGCTATATGCAGGGTGAATTTGTACGTAAGATATTTGAAAAAAATACAAATTGGGTTAGCGTAAAAACTGGTAAAGACTTGGCTGGGCTTGATAGATATTGCCTTTGTAAAAAAACATAAAAAAAAAATTTAAAAAAAATTCATTTTTTACTTGCCAAGCGGCGTTCTTTTCAGTAAATATCCCATTCGCTGCTGGCGTAGCTCAATTGGTAGAGCAGCTGATTTGTAATCAGCCGGTTGCGG
>CAYJIU010000126.1:0-4269 GCA_964370305.1 uncultured Desulfovibrionaceae bacterium | reverse complement strand
TTTTTAGCGATAACATATTGTCACCGCTAAAGTTTTTTGAAGGATGTTTGGGGGATAAGCTTTTGCTCACAAAAGGTTTTCATCCCAATTAAGGGGCCTGCACAATTATTTTTTGAAGTTATTTTTGTGCTTCCATTATAGATTTTCGTTTTTTTGAAAAATACGTGCAAATGTTTATCAGCATCAACTACCCTATATGACAGGGCCAGCAGCAAGTTATTTATTTGCATTTTCCGCCTTACCTGCCTACAGTTTTTTAGCTACGAAGTGGCGGAATATCTTAGTAAAGACGTTGACCGCCGCGTAGTTTAGCTAAAAGCGTCACTATGGAATAATTTTTTGGCTTTAGAAAAATTTAACTGTGCCGATTAGATATTGGAACAATCAAATTTATAAAATAGGATTTGCTATGAATATTCGAGGTAAAATTTTATATGCTATGATTTTGGCTGTGGCTTTATCCATTATGGGTGTTATCGCTATGGCGTCTTATGAAATGGATGAAGTATTTGAAAATAACTACAAAACAAGTAGTCAAGCTCAGCTTGACCGTATGGACGCGTTTGCGCAAAATTTCTTTTCATCGGCGCGCTCCATGGTGGATTTTTTGGCCACATCAGAGGTCATTCGCAATAACATTGGTATTGCTACAGGATACTTGCATACTAAAGAAACTATCAAGACTATTGGAGATTTACTACCAGAAGCTGAGCGGGGTATGTATAAAATTTTACAACGTGTGAATGAGGCATACCCTGCGTATTTACTTGTTTATGTTAGCAATAATGATGGCGGTATTACTCAGGCTCCCGATGATGTATTAAGCGCAGGTTTTAACCCCAGCAAGCGGCCTTGGTATATTGATACCGTTAAGGCCGGCAAAACCATTTTGACTGAAGCCTATATTTCTGACTCAGGCGGAGCGGTATTTACTGTGGCCACGCCTATTAGAAATGATGCTAATGATATTAGTGGGGTTGCAGCCATAGACATTAGCCTTGATACCTTAACTGAGGAAACAGGTTCTGTAAAAATTGGTAATACTGGCTATGTATTGCTTGTGGATAGCTTAGGCCAAGTGGTTAGTGATCCGAAAAACTCAAGCACAGATGTGGCAGAAGAAAATCGCTGGTTGGGAAAGTTCATCAAAGACTTACCGGGTGATGCTGCTAAGGCTATGCAAACCTTGCGTGATTTGAAAAATGGTTATTTAGAGGTGAGTATCAACGGTGTTGATTGGCTAGCTTCTATTAAAACAACACCTAGCAATTGGAGTATTGTTATGCTCCAAGAACGTGATGAAGTATATGCAGGTGCCATGGATGTAACTATGGTTATTGGGCAAGTGGGCCTTGTGATTGCAATTATTATGTTAGCTGTGGCTTGGGCTGTAGCTAGATCCATAGCCACCCCTATAGTAATTCTAGCCAAAGCTTCGCATGCCGTTGCTGAGGGTGATTTACAAGCCATACCTCAAGATGAAAAAGCCTTTAGCGGTGAAATTGGTGTGTTACATCGCAGTCTTATGAGCATGGTAGGTAAATTGGTTGAGCTCATCGAAACTGCCAATGGTAAAATAAAGGAAGCTGAACAAGCTTTGCAGAATTCACAAAAAGCCTATGATGCCGCCGAAGAAGCCAAAAAGCAGGCTGAGGTAGCTCGCAGTGAGGGTGCGCTGTCCATTGCCAATCAAATAGGCAGTATTGCAGACCAATTAACTCATGCTATTCATCTTCTTGAGGCAGAATCTAAGGAAGCTGGCAACAAAACAAGAGAACAGCAAGAAAGAGTAGATGGTACTGCCCAAGCCATTACCCAGATGAACGAATCAGTGGTGGATGTGGCCAGTAGTACCGCGCGCACAGCAGCCTTAGCTGAAGAGACTCGTACTGAGGCTCAAAAAGGTAAGGAGCTTGTGTTTGAGCTTGTGGGCAGTATGAATGAAATTGAAAATAAGGCTCAAGCCATGCAAAAAAGTCTTTCTACTTTGAAGGGTCAAGCTGTGGATATTGGGCAAATCATGAATATTATTAGTGATATTGCAGATCAAACTAACTTGCTCGCGCTCAATGCTGCCATTGAGGCAGCCCGTGCTGGTGAGGCCGGACGAGGTTTTGCTGTGGTTGCTGATGAAGTGCGTAAACTAGCAGAAAAAACCATGGAAGCCACCAAGCAGGTTGAAGTTAGTGTTTCTGCAATTCAAAATGGTGCCGAGGAAAATATGAAGGGCATTGAGCAAACAGTTGCTTTTGTGAGTGAGTCTACATCTGTGGCTCATAATGCCGGTGAGGCTTTAGCTCACATTGAAAGTATGATTGAAAATACTGCCAATGAGACGCGCTCCATAGCCTCTGCCAGTGAAGAGCAGTCTAGCACCATTGAAGAAATTAACAATCGTACTGATGAGTTGCGCCATCTTACTGTGGATGTAGCAGAAAGTACCAACTCGTCTTATACTGCCGTGCAAGACCTTGCCGAACTCAGTAGAGGATTGAGTCAAGTTATGGATGATTTGAAAAAGTCAAATTAAGGGTAGGTAAGTTTGCAAGCACGTTTGCCCTAGAACCACGTATTCCAAGTATTGACCAAGTGATAAAAGTGTGGCAAAAGTTTTATTTTAAGCCATTTTTAGGAGTATAGCCGTGATTTTTAATCTTGAGAAAGAAACCCTACCACGTGAACAGCTCGAAGCTTTGCAATTGCGCAGATTGCAAGACCTTTGTACCCGCATCCATGCCAATGTGCCTTTTTATCGCAAAGGTTTTGAAAATATAGGTATTACTCCTGCTGATATCCGCTCACTGGATGATCTTAAAAATTTGCCTTTTACTGAAAAGCAAGACCTTCGCAACCATTACCCTTATGGACTTTTTGCTGTACCACATGAAAATATTGTGCGCATTCATGCCTCTAGTGGAACCACGGGCAAAGCCACTGTTGTGGGTTATACCAAACGTGACCTTGAGGTTTGGGCTGAGGTTGCGGCAAGAAGCCTTGCCTGCACCGGTGCCACTGCGCGTGATTTTGTGCATGTAGCTTATGGTTATGGCCTGTTTACTGGTGGTCTTGGTATGCACTATGGGGTTGAAAGGTTGGGCGCCACTGTCATACCGGCATCGGGTGGGGCTACTAAAAGGCAAGTTCAACTCTTAAATGATTTTGCTGCCACTGTGCTTTGTTGCACCCCATCATATGCTTTGCATCTTTGGGACGCCGCTCAAGAGCTTGGGGTTGATTTTACCAAACTACCTTTACGTATTGGTATTTTTGGGGCTGAGCCTTGGAGCGAAAATATGCGCAGTGATATTGAGCAAAAACTCAACATCCATGCTCTTAATATTTATGGTCTTTCTGAAATTATTGGCCCAGGTGTTGCTATGGAATGTGTTGAAGCAAAATGCGGTATGCATATTTTTGAAGATCATTTCTTACCTGAAATTATTGACCCCATTACCGGCAAGCAACTTCCTCCCGGTGAAGTGGGTGAGCTTGTGATTACAACCATCACCAAGGAAGGTATACCCCTATTGCGTTATCGCACTCGTGACCTCACTACTTTGGATTATACTCCATGTAGTTGTGGGCGCACTCATGCTCGCCTTGGGCGTATTGAAGGGCGTAGCGATGACATGCTTATTGTACGTGGTGTTAACGTATTCCCACAGCAAATTGAAAGTATTATCCTAGAAAGCGAAAGCACAACCCCACATTATCAAATTATTGTCACCCGTGATGGTAATTTAGATAAGGTAGAGGTTAAGGTGGAAATTGCTGAAGGTAACTTCCAAGATGAAATACGTAAACTACAACAACAAGAAGTACACATACAAAAAACCATCAAAGAATATTTGGGCGTTTCTGTAAAAGTTCGTTTGGTGGAGCCTCATTCTATTCAGCGTTCTGAAGGTAAGGCCCAGCGCATTATTGATATGCGTTCCAAAGATTAATCGAATTAAAATATATTGTTGTATGCATCCCCTGAGCCTGATACAAGGTACAGGGGATGTTTTTTTGCAAAATTTTGTTAGTCGCCCCTTTTAAAAACTCATTTTTAAGGCTCCTGCACAATTAAAAAAGGCATGGATTGCTTCGTCGCTGCGCTTCTCGCAATGACCTAATATTACAACAAAAGTCATTGCGAGCGAAGCCCTGCCCGAAGGGTGCAACGCATAGCCGTTAGATGAGCAAGTACGCAAATCGAGAGTAACACGAAGCTTACGGATACAGAGAGCAAAGCGAAGCAATCCATGTATTTTTATTATTTTAAGA
>CAYJIU010000125.1:0-4333 GCA_964370305.1 uncultured Desulfovibrionaceae bacterium | reverse complement strand
TGGGGCCTACAGCTTAGGAGGCTGTCGCTCTATCCAACTGAGCTACGAGCGCGTTAGTATGTGCTGGGGATTGTGGTTATAGAAATGGCAACGTTGATACTTTTTAGGCTACTTCATTTTGTTGGGAGTGGGGCGCAAGAAGTAAAAATGCTGCTGATATATTTTAGCAATCTACAGATTTAAGTGTATATCCTCTTGGTCTTTACTACGTTTTGCATATTCTTTTCTTCTTTCGTCAAGTTCACGTTGTTGACGTTCTTCTGGGGTTTCGTCATCCAATATGCGCAGGAAGGCTATATGTTTTAGGGCTTTACCGTGAACATTGCTTTCGGGGTTAATAATTTGTGCTGTGAGCAAGTGTTGTTCTGCATCATCATAGTTGCCCATATCCATAAGCACTCTGGCTGCATTAAAGTGGGCATGGTCATCGGTAGGTGAAAGCGACAAGGTGCGCTTACAAAATTGCAAAGCTTCTTCTAAATGTTGGCTTTTGCGCAATTGCGTACCAAACTCTGAGAACATATGCTTATGTTCTGGCACAATCCCTTCTTCTACCTGCACTAAGTTTTTTAAAGAAAGCACTGCCGCTTCGTTTAAGCCCTCACGGCGCATGCGGCGCAAGGTTTTTTTAAACTGTTCGCGCATGCTTTGCTCAACGCTTTGAGGGGTTAAGAGGCTCGCAGGCTTTTCTTTTGGTAGGATGCCGCGTTTAGCCGAGGGATTTTGCTTCATACCCGGTTCATGCTTGAACAGGGATTTGAAGCTCATAGCGTCGATAGTTTTTAATAAATCAATGGGATTAAACGCTTTATCTAACTTTTGCACGCTGTAGAGGTTGTTCTTTGTCCAGACAAAGAAATAGACTTTAGAACCACTCGACATGGTGCGCGAGTAAACTCCAAGAAATTTCTTATCCATATAAACCCCTAAAAGTTAACAAAAACATAGCGGCAATCGCATATATAAAGTATGTTCCAAGGAAGTAGCATAGTAAGATTTTTATAGTCCGTCAAGTGAGATTTGAATGTCAGATTGTGATATGCGACAAAAGGCATGATATTGTTTTAATTAACAATATCATGCCTATAGTTTAAATCAAGAAGTTTTCAAAATAAGCTATGGTCTTTTTTAAACCTTCGTGCAAGGGGACTTTGGGTTCCCAGCCTAATTTTTCCTTAGCTAATGTAATATCGGGGCGGCGTTGTTTGGGGTCATCTTCTGGTAGTGGAACATTGATGATTTTTGATTTACTATTAACCATTTCAACGACTTGCGCTGCAAGGTCGCCTATGGTAAATTCACCCGGATTACCCATATTCATGGGGCCCATAAATTCCACTGGTGAGCCCATAAATCTAACCATTAGTTCTATTAAATCATCTATGTAACAAAAAGAACGAGTTTGGCTACCATCACCATAGATGGTAATGTCCTTACCCTGTAGGGCTTGCATGATAAAGTTTGAGACAACACGCCCGTCATTGGGGTGCATACGTGGCCCATATGTATTAAATAATCGTCCGATTTTTATAACTATATTGTGCTGGCGTTCATAGGCAAAAAACAGTGATTCTGCACAGCGTTTACCCTCATCATAGCAAGAACGCAGACCAATGGGGTTTACATTGCCCCAATAATCCTCAGTTTGCGGATGGACGGTGGGGTCGCCATATACCTCTGAGGTGGATGCATGAAAAATGCGCGCGCCCAAGCGTTTGGCAAGTCCAAGGGTGTTGGTTGCTCCGTGGATGCAAGTTTTAATGGTTTGGATGGAGTCATGTTGATAGTGTATGGGTGAGGCAGGGCATGCAAGATTATATATTTCATCCACTTCCACATAGAGTGGAAATGTGATATCATGACGCATTAATTCAAAATTTTTATTGTTTTGTAAGTGCTCGATATTTTGTTTCGCGCTGGTAAAGAAATTATCTACGCATACAACTTCATGTCCATCGTTGAGTAGTCGTTCACAAAGATGTGAGCCCACAAAACCAGCTCCACCAGTAACTAAAACACGTTTGCGTAAGTGCATATATTCTCCTTAAATTTCATACTTGATGCTTTTTAAGTGTACTATGATTTTATAGCTTTGGCAAAGGCCGCTTGGGAGTTTAAAATTATTTGTTCATCTACGCAAAATGCCAGCCTGAAATATCCAGCACAACCAAAGCCGCGCCCGGGCACGGCCAATACATTTTGCTTAAATAACTTATCCACCGCTACAACATCATCGCCATCTGGAGCTTTGGGGAAGAAGTAAAACGCTCCCTTGGGCATTTGAAATTCATATCCAGCTTCTTGTAATACTTTTGCCATGGCATTACGCCTATTAATATATATGCTTACATCAACTTGTGAACCAAGGGCAGCGGCCATGAGGTGCTGACCTACTACTGGCGGATTAACGTAACCTAGGATGCGGTTAGTAAGCATTAGCGCGCCCATGAGAGTTGGCCCTTCTTCAAGTAGTGGAGATACTATAACATATCCCAAACGCTCGCCGGGCAAGGATAAATTTTTGGAAAAGGAGCTAACCACTACCGCGTGGGCGTAGAGTGGTAGGACGGAGGGCACTTCAACATCATCAAAGGCTAGGAAGCGGTACGGTTCATCTGCCAGTAGCCAAATGGGTTTGCCAAATTTTTGGGAGCAGCGTTTTAATACGTCAACAATGCCTTGTATATCTTGCTTAGTGTAGACTACGCCGGTGGGATTATTGGGAGAGTTAATGAGTAAAACGCGGGTTTTTTCATTAATACCAGCCTCCAATGCCTCAAGGTCTGGGGCAAAGCTTTCGGCCTTGCTTGGGATGGAGCGAAATGTGGCATTGTGATTTTCAGCGTAAAAGCCGTACTCCACAAAGTAGGGTGAAAATGCTAGTACTTCTTCGCCTATATCCAAAACAGCGCGGAAAAATGCATTCAGTCCGCCAGCGGCTCCGCAGCTAAGTAGTACATGTTCAGCAGTTAAATCAATACCTTGTTCAATGCTTAGGTGCTTGGCAAGTTTTTCTCTAGCCCAAGGGTAGCCACCATTGGACATGTAGCCAAAAGCGAAGGGTTCGTTTGCATGTTCACTAAATTTGCGCAGTCCATCGGCCACAGCAGGAGGTGGTGGTAAATCAGGGTTACCAAGGCTAAAATCGTAAACATTATCCGCACCATATTGTGCTTTGAGTTGAGCTCCGGCTTCAAACATGCGTCTAATCCAAGATGCATTTTCCATATATCCAGCTACGCGTTTTGAAAGTAAAGACATGTATACTCCTTTAATTACTGTAATTATTTCTAGAATGTGTTTTTGTGCTGTATGCGCACCCTTGGTATAAACTGTTTTGGGTACTTGCGCAAGGTGGTTGCCATTAGTCAATGGATAGTTTAAAAGGGAGTAGTCAATCATACTTATGAAGGAGGCAGTATGCGATTTTTATTATTTTCTCTTATGGTCATGTGTTTTTTTTCTGGTTGTGCCATAATGCAAGATTCAGATGATGATATGCAAGTATCTGCTGTGATTCGTTCTGTACATCGTTGTTCGCGTATTTCACCAGAGATTGAAATATATAACATTCCAAAAGATACCATGCGCTTTGAAGTAAGCCTTCAAGATAGGGCTGATTTAAGCCGTATCCATGGTGGTGGTATGTGGAATAATGATGAAAGTGGTATTATTCCAGAAGGTGCTTTGACTCGTCATTATATGGGTGCTTGCCCGCCAGAGGGTGAGAGCCGTTCTTACCAATATGTGGTTAAGGCCCTTGCTAGCGATGGGCGTGTACTTGAGGAAAATAAATATATATTTGAGCAAGAATAAATTATGCAACCGATATTTTTTTGGGGGCACAATGCATTTGATGCCATGTGCCTCTTTTTTTGTAGGGCTGGAGTAGCTGGCCTAGCTCCCTTTGCTCCTGGCACTTGGGGCTCATTGCTTGCTGCAGTATTTGCGCCCATGTGGTTTTTGCCTCTGCCATTTACGGGTAGAGTGTTGGTATTAATTGGAATATTTTTTTTTGGGGCCTTGGCTGCCAGTCGTGCAGAGAGGCTGCTTGAGTGCAAGGATGCATCACAAATTGTTATTGATGAAGTACTTGGGGTGTGGATAGTTTTTTTACCATTTAGTAAGGTAACTTTACCCATGCTTGTGGCTGGTTTTTTGTTATTTCGCTTCTTTGATATATTAAAACCATGGCCCATATGCGCGGCTGAGCACTGCATGCCAGACGGCTATGGCATCATGATTGATGATGTCATAGCTGGAATTATGGCTATGCTTTGCCTTGGTTTATGGTGCTGGCTTTGGTAATGGGGTTTTATTTCATGCGGTAGGT
>CAYJIU010000124.1:0-4359 GCA_964370305.1 uncultured Desulfovibrionaceae bacterium | reverse complement strand
CCCCATGATTGATTACAAACAAAGCTTAAATCCTGCGCAATATGCCGCCACCACTGCCAAAGATGGCTCTGTGCTTGTTATTGCCGGTGCTGGTTCAGGTAAGACAAGAACTATTGTATATCGTTTGGCTTGGCTGGTAGAACAAGGTATTGAGCCTCACAATATGCTACTTTTGACCTTTACGCGTAAAGCCGCTCAAGAAATGCTTATGCGCGCATCGCAATTGCTTGAACGTGGGCTTATGGGTGTGCGCGGAGGTACTTTTCACGCCTTTGCCTATAGTATTTTGCGTCAATACCCACCAGCATGGGTTAAAGGGCAACAATTTTCGGTTATGGATAGCGCAGATATTACAGCAGCCATTAGGCATTGTCGTGAAGAGCTAAAACTTGGTAAGGGGGATCGCTCATTCCCCAAGGCTCAAAATATTGTGGGCATTTTGAGTAAGGCCCGCAATAAAGAAATTAGCATTGAGGAGGTATTGCAACGCGAAGCAACTCACCTTTTAGCTCATGCGGACGCCTTGCAAGCCTTAGATGTGGCTTACACTAATTTTAGGCGTAGTCAAAGCTTGTTAGACTATGATGACTTACTCTTTGAGCTTGAAATACTCTTGCGTGACGAGCAAATACAGCCGTTACGGCAAAGTTTACGTCATATTATGGTGGACGAATATCAAGACACTAACTTAGTGCAGGCGCGTTTGGTTAGCTTACTTGGCGCAAAGGAGCATGGCGGATACGGCAATGTGATGGCTGTGGGTGATGATGCTCAGTCAATATATGCGTTTCGCGGGGCCAACGTACGCAATATATTAGATTTTCCTGAAAATTTTCCCAATACTCAAGTCATCCGCTTGGAAGAAAATTATCGCTCCACCCAAGCTGTACTTGATGTGGCCAATAATATATTGAGCAATGCCCAAGAATCATTTAACAAAAATTTATTCACTAGGCGTGAAGGCGGAAATCCCGTACGCTTAATAACGCCCAATAATGATAAAAGTCAGGCAGATATAATCACTAGGCGTATTGCTGAGCTCTTACAAAGTTATCTACCCCATGAAATAGCGGTATTGTTTAGGGCCGGGTTCCATTCTTATAGTTTAGAGGTGGCCTTAAATAGAGCTGGAATTAAATTTCGTAAATACGGTGGTCTGCGTTTTGCTGATGCTGCGCATATTAAGGATGTGCTTGCTTATGCACGGCTTTTGGTTAATCCGCTAGATATGCCAGCCTTTGAGCGCGTGGCCATGTTGCATAAAGGTATTGGCAAAAAAACCATGCAAAAATTGTATAATATTGCCATTAAGGGCGATGCCATTGCAACGGAGAAAGCCTTTGCAAAATACCAGAGTTTTTTAGCCGATATGCGATTTTTAGATAACATGCGCTCTTACGATCAAACACCGGCAATCATTATGGAAGCCATCGTTGAACATTATCAACCGCATTTAGAGTCCGCATATCCAGACGATTATCCGCGCCGTCGTCAAGGGCTTGAAGAAATGCTGGGCATGGCTATTACTGCCAGTCAGTTAGATATTTTTATTGCTGAGCTTGTGCTTGATGCTGTGGAGGATGAAGAGGTAGATGAGGAAAGTATTATTCTCTCCACCGTACATTCTGCCAAGGGTTTGGAATGGAGTGTGGTTTTGATTATTGACTTGGTGGAAGAGCGTTTCCCCTCGCGTCATGCCATTAATGATGTGGAAAGTTTTGAAGAAGAACGCCGCCTTATGTATGTAGCTTGTACCAGAGCTAAGGAGCAATTGGAGCTCTACGCGCCGGCGTCGGTGCATAATAGGGGTAGCATGGGCAGTATTTATGCAAGTCCAAGCCCTTTTTTGCGTGAACTACCACGGGGTATGTGTGAAGAATGGTTTGAAAGTTATGGTAAAATTTTACAAAAAAAAGGCGGCGGGCCCCCTAAGCGTATTTTACCACCGGTTTCTGAGTCTGCGTTTCCGTCGTCCTTGGGGCAAGAAAAACACCTTGCGCAATCGCTTGCCCATGGCCTGCCAAAGTGCGAAACTTTAGGAAATAGTAATGCAGATGCCAGTGCGGTTAGCCTACCCTTGGGTTATTGCCAGCATAAAATTTTTGGTCGCGGTAAGATGGTTAAGTTTTTACCGCCAGATAAATATCAAGTGAATTTTTCCGGCTTTGGATTAAAAGTTATATTGAAGGACTTCTTAATTTTGGAGTAATTATGCCTGTGCTTTCAGAATCTCATTTTCTGCAATTAGTTGATAAGCATTTTCCGCTAAAGCACGCTTCGCTTGCCTTGGGGCGTGGGGATGATTGCGCCATTTTGCGTACTCAAGGTAATATATGCTTTAGCACAGATCTTTTTTTAGAAGATATACACTTTCGGCGTAGTTATTTTAGTGCCTTTGATGTGGGGCACAAGGCCTTAGCGGTTAATATAAGCGATATTGCAGCCATGGGCGCGCGTCCACAAGGCTTTAGCTTGGGCCTTGGCCTTACTAATAATGTGGATGAGGGCTGGCTTAATGACTTTTTTGAGGGTATGTCCGCCCTTGCTAAAAAGCACGATATGGTCTTAGTTGGCGGAGATGTGGCTAAATCACAGCATATGCATATATGCATTAGTGTTTGGGGGGATGTGAGTAACTCTCCACTAAAAGCTAAACAAGAAGGCCAAAGAAAGTTTTTAACCCGCGGCGGAGCCATGCCGGGAGATATTATTTTTTTGGTGGGAGCATTGGGCCTTGCCAGAGCTGGACTACATGCACTTGAAGCGCAAGGGGTAAATGCGTGTAAGCAGTGGCCCGTTGCTTGTGCGGCCCATTTGCGCCCTGAGCCCTTGGTCAATGCTGGGCTTATTATTTCACGCTTCGGCTTGCAAGCAAGACCACCAGTACTTATGGATGTATCTGACGGGCTTGCTCGTGATTTACCTCGTCTTTTAGGAATGAACGAACCCACCCAAGGATTGCTTGGAGCACGTATCATTTTGCCCGTAAGTATGTTGCATGAAGAAGTTATAAATTACAATGAGAAACAAGGGCTTTGCCCCATAACTCAAGCTTGGCTAGGAGGTGAAGATTACGCGCTCTTGGGGGCATGTGTGCCAGCTCTTTTTCCCATCCTACGCGCAGCCTTACCTAGTGTAAATGATATTGGTATTATTACCAATGATGGGGAAATATCGTTGAATGGAGCTAGCATACCTTGTGCTGAAGGTTTTGATCATTTTGCCAGCTAGATATCGTTTTGCAGTTTACGTAATTGATTCTAAATTAAAATTTGTTTATTATTTTAACGCCTTATACCATGTCATCTTACGCTCAATGCTGTGGAAGATATTGGTACATATTAATGAAAGCATCAAATATAATATGAGTACCACAATCCACGCCTCAAATGGCAGGCGGGTAATGGCAACAATTTCCATGCCCTGAAAGGTAAGCTCCGGTACAGAAATAAGCGCGGCCAAGGCAGAATCTTTGAAAATTGAAACATATTGCCCAGCTAAAGGTGGTAGCATAACAGGTAAGCATTGGGGTAGGAGTACGGCAAAAAATTGTTGTCTGGATGTAAAGCCCAAGGCCGCCGCCGCATCTCTTTGCCCTTGAGGCAGGCTTTCTAGTCCTGCACGCACAATTTCAGCCACATAGGCCCCTTGATAGCATCCAAGAGTGATGACAGCCGCTAGCATACGATCCATATTATCCGCCGAAGCAAAGATAAAGCTTATGATATTTTGCACTACTGGAGGAAGTTCGCGCAGTGTATTGGTAAAAATACTAAGGGTGCTTTCACTGGTCAAAAAATAAAGTAAGAAGAGTAATATGAGCGGTGGTGTATTGCGTAAAAAAACCACTACCATATATATGGCGTAGCTTAGAGGGTGTTTGGGCTTGGCGGCAAGGCGAATACCCACCATGAGCCCGATAATTAAGGCTAAAATTCCAGACCAGATGCCAAGGCGAATGGTGGCACCTAAGCCCTTCAGCAAAAGACCCATATGCCAGCCATCTTCATCATGCCAGCCAATATATTTGATGAGCTCATGCCAATGCCAACTTTGAGGCAAACCAGATTGCGAGCTTGTGGCGTGATTATAAAACAATATGGCCATGAAAAAAATAGCTATGGCTAAAATTATGTCTAGCCATAGCCAGCGGCGCACATAGGATGATTTTTTGAACATGGTGCATCATGCCTTAGTCTAAGCTAAAGCGCAAGCTTTGCCTGCATTGGTGGCGTGAGTGCGCAGGGCAATCTAATCTAAAAAATATTTATTATTATAATTATTATGGCAAGATATAAATTTTTTGTATTATACCCACCTTGTTTTTTAGTACATCTTTCATATTAAATTGGGTCTGCT
>CAYJIU010000123.1:0-4414 GCA_964370305.1 uncultured Desulfovibrionaceae bacterium | reverse complement strand
TGCCACGTCATGTCGCTATTAGCCCGATTTTTAAACATAATTTTCGAAGCGACATTCCTCGCAGTTGACCTTCGCTGTATTGGGTGTCATTGCGAAGAAAAACGCTTCGGGAGTTCCATTGGAATGTGAAATTACTAGCGTTTTTCTGCGGCAATCCATCTTGCAGGATTACGCCAAGGTACAAAACCAACCTAAATGAGATTGACGTGAGTCAAATAAAATTTACCCTATACAAATACTTGCACCTAATCCCACTTTGAGCGATACTATCGCGCAACAATTAACCAGAGATTTCTGCACAGTTATTTTTGTGTAGAGAATTCAATATAAAAACAACACAAAGGGTATAAAATGCAAAAAATTAATAAAGTTGTCCTTGCTTACTCCGGCGGGCTTGACACATCCGTCATTTTAAAATGGCTCATAACCACTTATAATTGTGAAGTAATAACCATGACCGCCGACCTTGGGCAAACAGAAGATCTATCCGATGTGGAAGAAAAAGCCCTAAAAACTGGCGCAGTTAAAGCCTATGTAGAAGATTTGCGTGAAGAGTTCGCTCGTGATTATGTCTTCCCTATGATGCGAGCTTGTGGGCTGTATGAAGGGCGGTACTTACTTGGTACTTCCATTGCCCGTCCGCTTATTTCCAAACGTCTTGTGGACATAGCCCGCAAAGAAGGTGCAGACGCCGTTGCCCACGGTGCCACCGGCAAGGGTAATGATCAAGTGCGTTTTGAGTTTTCTGTAAATGCCCTTGCGCCGGATATTCAAGTAATTGCCCCTTGGCGTGAGTGGGATTTAATGTCGCGTACAGCGTTAAATGCCTTTGCTGAAGAGCATGGCATCCCCATCTCCACTGCTCAAAAACGCTATAGTATGGATGAAAATATGCTCCATTGCAGCTTTGAAGGCAGTGAGCTTGAAGATCCAGGTGAGGCTCCGCACGAAAGTTGTCATAGGCTTTGTGTGCCAGTGGAAGATGCCCCCGACACGCCAGAAATTATTAGTATTGATTTTGAGTGTGGTGATGCGGTAGCCATTAATGGTGAAAAAATGTCACCTGCGCGTATCATCCAGCATCTTAACAGCTTAGGCGCAAAACATGGTATTGGTCGCCTTGATATGGTGGAAAATCGCTTTGTGGGCATGAAGTGCCGCGGCATTTATGAAACCCCTGGCGGAACCATATTATATACAGCGCACAGAGATTTAGAAGGCATTTGCCTTGACCGTGAAGTTTTGGCCGTGCGTGATATGTTAATACCTCGTTATTCTTCAGCAATTTATAATGGTTTTTGGTTTGCGCCAGAGCGTTATGCCATGCAAGCCCTTATGGATAAAGCTCAAGAAACCGTTAGTGGAAGTGTAACCTTAAAACTGTATAAGGGTAATGCTTGGCCCCTTGCACGAACCTCACCAAATACACTTTTCTGCCATGATTTGGCTACATTTGAAGAGTGTGCCACTTACGATCATAAGGATGCTGCAGGCTTTATTCGCCTAAATGGTCTACGCTTAAAAACTTATGCAGCCATGAAAAATAGGAAGTAAGGGAAATATCATGTCAAAAAATAGTGCGTGGGGCGGGCGTTTTAACCATGGGCCGGCAGAGGCCGTTGCAGCATACACTGAGTCTTGCTCCTATGATCAGGCCCTCTATGCCCATGATATTGAAGGATCTAAAGCCCATGCCCGCATGCTTGCAAGGCAAGGCATTATTACTGAAAACGAGGCTGCAGAACTTGTACGCGGGCTTGACGCCGTTAAGGCTGAAATCAAATCCGGTGTGTTTACTTGGCAAATAAGCCTTGAAGATGTGCATATGAATGTTGAAGCAAGGCTAACTGAACTGGTGGGCGATGTGGGTAAAAAGCTACACACCGGCCGTAGCCGCAATGACCAAGTGGGCCTTGCCTTTAGGCTTTATGTTTCTGATGCCTTGCGTGAATGGCAAAGCCTTGCGCGCGCACTTGTGGGGCAATTTGTAGCAAGAGCTAAGGAGCACACCCAAACTATATTACCCGGTTGCACACATTTACAACCTGCACAGCCTGTGAGCCTCGCTCATCATTTATTAGCCTATGCCTGGATGTTAAAACGTGATGTAGAGCGCATGCATGATTGCGAAAAACGAGTACGCATCTCCCCCCTTGGGGCTGGGGCATTAGCTGGTACAACTTATCCTCTTGACCCAGCTTCTGTTGCAAAAGAGCTTAATATGTATGGAATTTTTAATAATTCCATGGACGCTGTGGCCGATAGAGATTTTTTGGCCGAAAGCTTGTTTGTGGCTTCAAATACCATGATGCATCTATCCAGATTTTGTGAGGAAATTATTATATGGGCTAATCCTGCCTTTGGTTTTGTGCGTTTACCCGATGGTTATGCCACAGGTTCATCCATGATGCCGCAAAAGAAAAACCCCGATGTGGCAGAGCTTATGCGCGGCAAGGTGGGTCGTGTTTATGGTGCGCTTACGGCCATGCTCACTACCCTAAAAGGCTTGCCCCTAACCTATAATCGTGATTTGCAAGAAGACAAAGAACCATTTCTTGATACCGATAAAACTTTGCAAACTTCGCTCATACTTATGGATGGAATGTTAAAGGCTTTAACCTTTGTGCCTGCGCGCATGGAAGCGGCCTGCAAGGCTGGTTTTTTAAATGCCACTGAGCTTGCGGACTATCTTGTATTAAAGGGCATACCATTTCGTGAGGCCCATCATTTAACTGGGGCTGCCGTAGCTCTTGCCGAAAAAAAATCCAAAGGCCTTGAAGATTTATCCTTACAAGACCTACAGGATATTTGCCCACAAATCACTGAAGATGTTTATAGTATTTTGGATTATAAAGCAGCCGTAAATAGACGCGAAACCCACGGCGGCACTGGGCCTAATGCTGTAAATATACAAATTGCCACACTGCAACATTGGCTTGTTGAGGGCTAAAATGTTTTACCGTCCACCACCACCTAAACAAGATCCGCGCAAGGTTATCATTGTTGGCGCCGGAGAGGTGGGCTATCATGTGGCCTTGCATCTTACCAATGAACAAAAACAAGTGATTGTTATTGATGAAGATGAGCAAGTTTTGCAACGCTTGGATGATAATATGGATGTGCAAACTGTTTGTGGCTCCGGCTCAAGCCCTAGCGTTTTGCATGACTTAAACATTAAAAATACTGATATTTTTCTGGCTGTAACCAGTAGCGATGAAGTTAATATCCTAGCTTGTCTTTTTGCCAATACTTTAGCTCCGGGGGCCCAAAAGCTTGCGCGTATTCGTAATACTGAGTACTTAACTCACGTTAATATATTGGAAAATCCTGCCTTAAATATCAGTGCCTTAGTTAACCCTGAACAAGAAATTGTGCAAAGTATTGATAAGCGTTTGGTCTTACCGGGTGCTGTGGAGTATGGAGAATTTGCCGAAGGACGCATCCGCATGGTAGCTATGAAGATGCAATCAGGCCCATTATTAGGTAGCTCACTGAAAAATTTTAGAAATATTGTGCAAGAAGAGCAAATAATGGTGGGGGCTATTATCCGCAAGCAATCCCTTATTATCCCCACGGGCGACGATATTTTGCAAAAAGATGACGTGGTATATTTTCTCTATCAAATGGAAGCACAAGATGCATTATTACAGGCCTTTAACTGCACACATGACCCCATATCATCCGTATGTATTATGGGTGGCGGGAGCATTGGCTTTTGCATGGCTAAAGCTTTTGCCCAAAAAGGTATTGGCGTAACTTTGATTGAGCGTGATGCCAAACGTTGCACTGAGCTTGCAGATAACCTTGAACAAGTGACTGTCCTGCACGGCGATGGTACAGACAAACGCCTTTTTGAAGAAGAAAACATCATACAAACAGATGCTTTTGTTGCCCTCACTGGTAATGAAAACACCAATATTGTGTCGTGTTTATTAGCAAAATCCTTGGGCATAGGCGAAGCTGTTTGTCGGGTGGATAAAGCTGAATATCTATCCCTATTGGAAAATATTGGCATAGACCATAGTGTGAGTTTGCGCTACTCAGCAGTGAATAGTATTTTACAATATGTGCGCCAAGAAGCCATACTTTCTTGCGTATCTGTTGGTAATGAAGCCGCAGAAATTATGGAAGTGCAAGTCCATAAAAAATCGCCATTTGTGAATTGTGCTGTACATTCCTTAGGTCTACCCAAGGGTGTGTTGGTTCTAGCCATTATGCGTGAGCATGAAGCCTATATTCCCAAAGGAAACAGCACTATAGCCGATGGTGATCGCATTTTGCTCCTAGCTTTGCGCCATATGGTAAACGCAGTAGAAAAAATACTGGCATAAGATATATTACTGCTGTGACTATGAGGTATCAGTTTGATGACAAACCCCACTTCGTGGGTTTTGCGCCGCTATTGTCAGCAGAG
>CAYJIU010000122.1:0-4429 GCA_964370305.1 uncultured Desulfovibrionaceae bacterium | reverse complement strand
ATTATGTTTTCAGCCTTTTTTACATCTTAAAAAAATCAAATGGCGGAGGGGGAGGGATTCGAACCCCCGGAAGGCTCACACCTTCAACGGTTTTCAAGACCGCCGCGTTAAACCGAGCTCTGCCACCCCTCCATTGTATTGCATTAAAAACTAAATAGTTTTTGCAATGGCTAAAATCTTATTTTAAAGCGTCTTTTAAGCCTTTGCCTGGGCTGAATTTAGCAACTTTGCTTGCAGGGATGTTAATTTCAGCACCGGTGCGTGGGTTGCGGCCTTTGCGTGCAGCACGGTCTGCCACTTTGAAAGTACCAAGACCTGTAAGGGTTACGGATTCGCCGCTAACTAGGGCTTCACGTACAGATGCAATAACTGCATCAAGGGCATTTTCGGCCAAGGTTTTGGTAGGTAGGCCAGCTTTGGCGTAAATTTTTTCAACTAATTGTGCTTTGGTCATGTTTTTCTCCAAAAATGTTTGCGGTATTATATGCTGCTAATTCAGCGTGAACTAACTTTTAGGTAATAGATGCTATTCTTGTCAACAACAAAGTATGTTTTTTTAGAAAAAAAGTGAATTACTAATCTTTGTGCAATGCCTTTTTTATAATCTCAATGGTTTTTTGCATGAGTAAAGGGTCGGCCTGACTTCCCATATGCCCTAAACGAAAAACTTTGCCAGCCAAGGGGCCAAGGCCACATCCAATGGTAAGGCCTTGCTTTCGCAATGTTTTTTGCCATGTGTCCCAAGTGAAGTTTTGCGGTATGTGGGCTGTTGTCACCGTGGGTGAGGCTATGGCCTTGGGGTCTGGCCATAGTGTTATATCAAGGTTTTGTAGCCCTTTACGGCAGATTTGTGCCACGGCTTCATGTCTTGCAAAAGCATTTTCAAGGCCTTCGTCTAATAGTGATTGCACCGCTTGGTGCAAGGCTGCAACGCCGCTCCAATATGGCGTATAAGGGAAGCTCCCGCTTAAATTTACACCCTTCCAAGGCAATAGGGCATCGTAGCCCTGATAGTTAATGCTTGTGATAACATCCCATGCCGCGGGGCTTATACCTAAAAAGCATAGGTTTGGCGGTGCGGAAAAGCATTTTTGCGATGCGCCAAGGAGCAGGTCTATTTGCCAATCATCCATGCAAACTGGGGCCCCACCAAGGCTTGACACTGCATCCACATATAAAAGAGGTACGGAATATTTTTTCTTTAGCGCGGCTATGCCATCTAGCGGATTAAGGGTGCCAGACGGTGTTTCGCAATGCACGGCGGTAATCATATGCGGCTTAAAGCTTGCGATGGCATCTTCAATATTTTGTAGGTCACATATTGTTGTATTAAAAGGATAACTCAGGGTGCGCACATTGCAACCAAGGCCAGCGGCCATTTGTCCAATACCTTCGCCAAAAATACCTGTAGCAATGGCTAAAACTCTATCTCCGGCTTTAAGTGTACTTTTTAATCCTGCCCATAAGGCCAGCATACCTTCGCCGGTCATGATGGCTACCTCGTTGTTTGTGCCCATGCATTTAGCAAGCAATTTACTGGTTGTTTGATAGAGAGGGAGAAATTCTTCTTCGGGCCTAGCAAAGCCATGGTCGTGGGCAAGGGCTTTGCTTACAAAATCCGGCACAGCCACCGGTCCCGGAATCATGGAGATGGGTAATGACATAATATTTTCCTTATTTAATTATTCAAATAAAATAATGAATTACAAATCCAAGTGTTCGATGTTGCTTGGGTCTAAGGTATGTTCAAGAAAGAGGCTACCAGTGCGCGCAAAGCGTTTTGTATCATCAGTGGTAATAAAATGGCAATGACCGCTGGTACTATCGCGAAGTAAATTTTTGGAGCTTAGCTCATGCAATACAGCACGGGCCGTGGTTTCGGCTGAGTCCACTAAAAAAATATTCTTACCTACGACAGCAGCTAGGGCTGAGCGTAATGGCGGAAAGTGTGTACATCCAAGCAATAATGTATCTGGCTGTGATGCTTCATTATTTGCATTGAAAATATGCTCAAGGTAGCGTTGTGCAATGCCTTCAACCAGTGGGCCTTCAGTCCAGCCTTCTTCGGCTAGTGGTACAAAAAGTGTGCAAGCTTGGCTGGTTACACGTATATCTGGGCGCATGGTGGTAATGGTTTTTTGGTAGGCTTGGCCTTGTATTGTGCCTTCGGTGGCAATGACTGCAATATGCTTATTCTTGGTGATAGCAATTGCCGCTTTGGCACCTGGCTCAACAACGCCAAGTACTGGCAAAGGTGCAAAGGCTTCACGCAAGGCGGGTAGGGCGGCGGCGGTTGCAGTATTGCAAGCAATAACAAGCATTTTAATATCACGTTCTACTAGCTTTCCCGCGGCTTGCAAGGCATAATTGGTTACTGTTTCGGGGCTTTTGGTGCCATATGGCAGCCTTGCGGTATCTCCAAGATAAATCAAATTTTCATGGGGCAGGGCATTGTGTATGGCTTTAAGTACAGTAAGCCCACCCACGCCGGAGTCAAAAATGCCTATGGGCATGTTTGCATTAGTCATTGTACGTCCTCCAATAGTTCGTAGCTAGCCACCGTGACTGGTGTGCGCAAATTATCCAACACACGTTCTAATAAAATGCCTTCACGGTTTGGCATATTGTGACCAAAAGTTGCTCGTATGCCCATGCTTACAAATTGTACCGCCCTATCCATGGCAAGGGGTAGTGAATCGCCAAGGAGTAAACTACCGGTTAAAACCGAAGCAAAGCAATCACCAGTACCGGGATAAAACGCGGGAATATATGGGCAATCAACCCTCCAGAAGCGTTTTTGCTCGGCATGATAGGCCACAACCGATGTAAAGCCATCACGCTCGTTAATGGGAGCACTGGTGATGACGGCCACCTTGGGGCCCATTTGGGTTAATTTTGTTAATCTTTCGCATAGTTCCTGAACGGTTATGCTTGTAGTATATGGTACATCTAGCAGCCAGCATGCCTCGGAATGATTAGGGGTAATGCAATCTGCAACACTGATGAGTGAGCGCATGCGCGCTACCATATCTTCAGTCATGGTGGGGTCTAGCTTGCCGTTATCGCCAAGAACTGGATCAATCACGGCTAGGCCATCCTTGGCTTTGCAGTGTTTAATGGTAGCTTCTACAATATCCATCTGTTTTGGTGAACCCAAAAAGCCTGAGTAAATGCCATCAAAATATAAGCCCAATTTGCGCCAATGTTCTAAAAATTTTGGCATTTCATCTACAAGGTCGTGGAATGAAAAATCTGTAAATTCAGTAGTATGAGTGGAAAGTACTGCCGTTGGCATAGGGCATACTTGAATACCCATAACGGAGAGAATAGGCATAACAACAGTAAGTGATGTGCGTCCAAAACCTGAAAGGTCGTGGATGGCTGCAACGCGTGGTACGGATTGTTTCATAATTATTTTAGGCCTTTTAATAAAGTATCCAATTGAGTGGCTTCATCATCATTCAAATGGTTGGTGTGCTCACTTTGCGGGAAGGTGCGCTTGCGCACATCTTCGGCATAATTTTGAATAGCCTTGGTTATATTTTGTCCTAAATTTTCGTATTGTTTGACAAATTTTGGAGTATGTCCAAGGTTTAAACCTAGCATATCGTGCCATACTAGCACTTGCCCATCGCAAGTATTGCCAGCTCCAATGCCTATGGTGGGTATGTTTAGTGACTGTGTTATTATTGTGGCTACCTCTTCAGGTACACATTCTAAGGTCAGGGCAAAGCACCCTGCATCTTCAAGGGCTTTGGCTTCTTCTAAAAGTGTATAGGCAGAGCTTGCGGTGCGCCCTTGGGTTCGGTAGCCGCCAAGGGTGGCTACGCGCTGTGGGGTAAGCCCAATGTGCCCCATGACAGGGATTCCAGCTTGAACCAAGGCTTTTATTTGTGGTAAAATTGTCATGCCTCCTTCAAGCTTTACGGCTCTGGCTCCTCCTTGGGCCATGAGCTTTCCGGCATTGCGCAGGGCACTTTTGATGCCGCCTTCATAGCTTAGAAAGGGCATATCGCAAACCACAAGGGCGCGGGTTTTTGCGGCACTTACGGCTTTGCAGTGGTGGAGCATGGTTTTTATGATGACTTTAAGTGTATCTTCATAGCCAAGCACGACCATACCTAAGGAGTCTCCCACCAATAGTATATCAACACCTGCGGCATCAGCAAGTAGGGCGGAAGGGTAGTCATAGGCGGTGAGCATAACTAAGGGTGGGCCGCCTTTTGCTTTTTGGATATGGACGCTAGTTAGTGTATTTTTTGTATTTTGGGTGGACATAAAAACTCCTTCAATTTGATGACAAACCCCACTTCGTGGGTTTTGCGCCGCTATTGCCAGCACTCTGTCCTTGTCACATTGTATGTGTAGAGAGTGTATAATGCAAAAAAAAAAAGTGGGCAAATTTTTCCTATTGCCCTAAACACTAGGA
>CAYJIU010000121.1:0-4461 GCA_964370305.1 uncultured Desulfovibrionaceae bacterium | reverse complement strand
ATTTAAGTTTGCAAGTTAAAATCTTGCGAGTTTTGCAAGAAAAAGAAATTGAAAGAGTTGGTGGGGCGGGTATTAAAAAAGTTGATGTACGCATTATTGCTGCCACCAACCGTGATCTTGAGCTGGAAGTGGCGGCAGGGCGTTTTCGCGAGGACTTATTTTATAGATTGAATGTAATCCCCTTACATTTACCACCGTTACGTGAGCGTGGTGGTGATGTACTTTTGTTGGTACGTCACTTTTTAGAGAATTTTTGTAAAAAGAAAAAACGCAGTAAGCTTGAGCTTTCACCCATTGCAGCACGCATTTTAACTGCCTATCCTTGGCCTGGTAATGTGCGCGAATTAGAAAATTTTATGGAGCGGCTTAGTATTCTTGTGGATGGTAACGTGGTACAAGTTGAGGACTTACCGCAAAAAATCCTTAATGCCGTGGGGCCACTTGAAGACTTGCCAGAAGCTGTAGAAGTTTTAGATAATGTAGATATTAAGGAAAATATTGCCCCTGCCGCCAATGTGCCATCGGTTGAACGCCATGTTGAGCAGGGCTTTGCGTGGCCCACATTGCAAGACCTTGAAGACTTTAATATGGGGCTTAAAGAATTTTTAGATAGTATTGAAGAACGCTTACTTGAAGAGGCTTTGGCTAAGTCAGATGGGGTAAAAAATCAGGCTGCGGAATTGTTAAAAATTAAGCGTACAACACTTATTGAAAAATTGAAAAAGAAAGGTCATTTATAATACTAAAATGTTTGGAATATTTTTTGCATAAGTAATTAACGATGCTAAAAAATTATTTTGCCGCTAGTCGGTTTCTTTATTATGCGTCATGGACGCTTGTTTGTGTAACTCTTTTGTTAGGTAGCTTTACAAAGAGTATTGCTGCGTCTTGGCAATGGCAAAGTAATGGTGCAAACGAGCGTGTAACTATTAATTTAGACGAGGCCCAAGGCCCATTACAGGCCAAACGCAATGGATTACATTCTTTGTTATTACCGCTCAATGCTAGTGGTGAATTAACCCTAAATGATGCTTTGCCAACTGTAGGGAAGCTTATGGGTAATGCAAGCCTTAGTGATGGCGGTATTACTTTGCAGTTGCAAAATTCTGCCTTTGGCTATGTGGTGCGTCAGCCCTCACCAAAGCAAATTGTTATAGATATTTTTCCAGATCCATTGGGGGCGCGGTGGCAGGCTGATGGCAATCTTGCACCCGAGGGTACAAAACCTCAGCAAATTGATGTTATTAAAGCACCTGCAATTCAAGCACCGAGCAGATCTAATGCCTTTGCTGCTATGCCTCCGGAAAATCAAAGTGTTCAACAGCCTATAAGTCCTGCTGTACAACAGCTACAGCAAAATGCAGGCATGGCCTCTCCAGCTTTACCACCTGACACTAGTCCTGTCACAACACCAAGTCTGCCGCAAACTACACAAGCTTTACCGCAGATTACAACCCCAACCACAATCCCAGCTATGCCGCCTGAGGATGTTAAAGCTAATGATATTACTACCACTGAATTACCATTGCAAGAGGCCAATGGTTCTTTGCGTATAGATGATGATAAAACAGCACCTACTGTGGCTGAGGATAGATCTGAGCCTTTATCCAAGGTTACGTTAGATCAAACGCCAGCCCCCATGCTAGTGGCGGCGGCTGATATTGATGATGTGAAAGATACTAATATTGATAACGAGCCAGTAAATAATACAGCACAAAATGTACAAGCACCAATAGAGAAGACCCCCACCGCGCAAAACGTGAGGCAAGCAAGCTCTTTAGCAGGAAATATGCCCAGAGGAAAATCCATTGGAGCGCAAGAGCTAAAGGGTAGCATTAATACCATGGGGCCTGAGTATTGGCCGGAAGATGCCGGCTTGAGTACGTCACTATCCAATGAAAGTATAAATGAAGTGCGGCCGCCCACGGTACAGCCTAGTGCTGAGCAAGCCACTACTGAGCAAGCCAGCCAATCCACGCCTCAGCCAAGTACAAGTGATGCGCAACCTCCACTTGAGACTGTTAGCCCAACTCCCAGTGCAGTTGGTGTGCCCAATCAGGATGTGCGCCAAGGTGTGAACACTGCTGGTAAGCCGGAAGAGCCAGTGGTGGAGGAGACTCCACGCCCTGTTATTTACGTGGACGAAGAGGGTAATGAAGTTGAAAAACCGCCGGTGCCTGAGGAGTTATTTGCTCAGGCCGAAGCTCTTATGAATGAGTCAAAATATACTGAGGCAGTGCCAATATTAGAGCAATTGAGGGCCATCCCCAATATCACTCGTGAAATGCGTGAGCAGGTATTATATAATTTGAGTGACGCGCTTTTTATCATGTATGAAGGTAAGCCCGTTGAAGGTTTTGAGCCTATTGATTCTGCTACTAACGAGGCCATGAATGTGAATTTGCGTTCAACTCGTGTGCCTGATGCTTTGTATCGTCTTGGCGTTATCAATCTAAATGTGGGTAATTTTACTGAGGCTGAGGGGTATTTTAAAGCTCTAAAGAGGCGTTATCCTTATGATATCAATATTCCCACAGCTTTTTATTTGCTAGGCAAAAGCCAATTTGAAAAGGGCCTTTATGCCGATGCTGAAAAGAATTTCCGCACGGTGGTTCAAGAATATCCTGATGCTGCGGCCTTGGATGAATCTACCATTGGGCTTATTAAGGCATTGACAAGGTTGAAGGATTATGAAGAAGCTAAGGTTTTTGTAGATTTTGCCGGCATGCGCTGGGCAAGGTATTATGTTGATGACCCAGACTATATTAATTACTTAGCTGAGATAGACTATCATCTTGGTGATAAAGATGGTGCCCTTGAGCAATACTGGCTTTTGTATAACCTTGACCCTAAAAATGAGCGCAGTGCCGATGTGCTTGCAAAAATAGGTGATCTATACTTTGAAATCAAAAAACCCCAAGCTGCTATGGATGTTTTTGGGGAAATAGAAACACGGTTCCCTAAGTCCAAAGCCGCGGCTCTTGCCGCTTTGCGTCGCTCTGAAAAAGGGATTTATGATAGCCCTATCAATATGGCTGAGATGTTTTCAGTTTTTGAAAATCCAGGTGCGCCACTACCTCAAGTGGTTTATAAAACATTACAAAAAAATTATCCAGATGATAAACGAAGTATTACCGCAGGCTTAAAGTATGCCATTTGGCAATTGTGGAATAGAGAATATACTGACGCCATGGGTAGTGCTGCTGATTTTATTGACTTTTATCCTGAAAATCCTGATGTGGAACTGGCAAAAGATGTCATCATGCGCGGTTTCATGGCGGACTTAAAAAACTCATTGGCTGAGGAAAATTACGGTCGTGTGTTAATTTTGTGGAATGGATTCCCCGTGGTGCGTGAACGTTATGGGCCTATTAATCCAGAGTTGCGCAATGCCCTTGGGCGTGGTTACCTTGAGCGTGGCGAAGATGAAAATGCCATGGAAATGCTGGCAGAGTTTTTGAAAACACCTATGGATCCACGTTATAGTGAACCTACTTTTGCCTTATATTTCAATAAGTATCTTGAAAGTGGTAATTGGAATGGCATGCTTGACCTTGGCGAATTGGTAAAAGATTGGAACATGCCCCCCGTTATGCGTGGTCAGCTTGATTATGCCCTTGCTCTTTCGGCTGAAAATCTTGGCCTGCGCGAAAGAGCTCTTACCCTTTGGAAAGAGTTGGCTGAAAATAAAAATTTACAATTATATCAACGTGCTTATGCTACATACTTCTTGGCTAAGGATGCAGAAGAACGCCAAGATATAAAGCAAGCTTATGCTTATAATATTAAAACTTTAGAACTTTTTGAAACCCTGCAACAAGAACGCTCCGACCGCGCCGATACTGACCGTATTAAGGAGGCCATTGGTTCATTAATGGATATTACTGAAGTCTCCAATAGAATACCGGAAGCTTTGGAATGGGTTGAAAAATATGGTACATTTGTACCCGAAGACTCACCAGAATATCCTGGTTTGCGCTTTCGTGAAGCAAGGCTTTACCGTAAACTTGGCAACGATGAACGCGCGCGCCTACTCTTAGAAATTATTGTGAATAACTATGCAAGTTCGCCCTTTGCTGCTGCTGCCAGCTCAGAACTTAGCACCTTTGAAATGTCACGCGATTTGCGTAACTTTCTACCCGGTGGTACTGGCAGCTCTGCCAATCAAGATAGCTAAATTTATTGAGATATTAAAGGCCACGCTAATCTCATTGAAAGGGTGGTATTTTTTCATGCAGTTTTTAAAGGCATGGATTGCCGCGTTGCTCGTCGCAGTTCTTGCTCCTCGCGCCTCGCAATGACGATTGCTGGTATTGTTTGTAAAAACTGAATGAAGAGTCCTGCACAATTAAAAATACATGGATTGCTTCGTCGCTGTGCGCCTTGCGATGACTGAATTATTTTAAAAAAAAAAAATAGAGGCAGGCCCCCCCCGCCCCCAACCAACTATTTTTTTATATT
>CAYJIU010000120.1:0-4510 GCA_964370305.1 uncultured Desulfovibrionaceae bacterium | reverse complement strand
AAACCTTCCAAACACTCTCTTGACAAAAACACACAAACAAACTACCCCCATGGCATGAAAACACTATTACGCTGCAAAATTGTGGTAGATGAAGCTAACATCGAACTACTTTGGGGACTCCTAGCTCTATACATTAACTTCGGTTGGGAGGAAGAAAGCCTCCCCACTGGTGAAACCCTATTTACCATTCATGCTGAAAGCAAAGATTTTATGCATGAACTTACAAATAACATCAAACAAAGCTTACCCCAAGCTAGTATCAATATTGATGAAATAGCCCAAGAAGACTGGACAAAAGCTTGGCGGGAATTTTTTACCCCCATCACTTGCGGCAAACATTTCATGGTGCTACCCCCTTGGCTTAAAGATACCGATACCGCCGGGCGCACCCCTATTATTATTGAGCCAAAATCCGCCTTCGGCACCGGGCACCATAATACCACTGCCCTTTGCCTTGGGGTAATTTCTGATTTATTAGAGCATGAACATATTACCAAGGGGATGGAATTTTTTGACATTGGCACCGGCACTGGCATCCTCGGTCTTGGATGTGCCTTAAGTGGGCTTTATGGTATAGGTGTGGATATTGAAATACCTTCTGTGGAAAACGCCAATGAAAATAAATTATTAAATAATATACCAGCTTATGACAACTTAAATAAACAAGGTTTTGATATTGCCCTTGGCAGTGTGGAACTTATGCAAGGCAGAAGTTTTGACTTAGTGCTTGCTAATATTTTGTCTGGCCCACTAAAAGATTTAGCAAAAGATATTATACCCTTAGTGCGTAAAAATGGCTGTTTAGTGCTTTCTGGAATTTTAGAAATTCAGGCCCAAGATGTAAGTGCTGTATATATGGCCCTTGGCCTTGCGCAACCACAAATAGTTATAGATGGTGACTGGGTGGCATTGGTTTGGAAAGATGTGCAGTAATAAGACAAAAAATTTAGACGGGTTTTATTTTTTGGCTAATACGTAATTGTAATTCTTGAATAATAAGCTTTTCATACTCTGGTGCAAGCTCAAGCTCTGCATTCCACTCTTCACGTAAAATACGCTCAAGCTCTTGGGTTTCTTCCCAAATATCTAGCAATTCATCATCAGCTAATGATTTAATGCGCGCGGAAAAGGGTAAATCTTCAAGAAAAACAGTTCGTGAGGCCATTACATCACCGTTTAGGATATATGGTTTTGTCAGCAAACATCTGGGCCGTTTTTTCTAAGTATATATAACTTAAGCACATATCACCTAAAATAGCCCTAGATAAAGTCAACGGGGAAATATAGCCTTTTTCCCAATCACTTGTAAAGGAAATGCTTTGCTGGTTTATTTGGATTTGGCTAATAAGAACGCGTAAATCTTGAGTGCGTGGGCCTTTTTTTGTTTCCCTAGTCCATTCAAAGCTTGGCTTTTGCTTAAAATCTTGCCATGCATTGATAAATTGCTCCTTATGCTCTAAGGGGCCACGATAATGCAAGCAAAACTCCTCGCTTATGGCTTGGGTTGTGCGCTCACCCTTGGCTACGTGTTGTATGTCAATAATATTCATACCTTGCGGCAAGTGCTTATCTAAAAGTTGCTCTAATTTTTGCGGGGCTAAATATTCACGCAAGGTAAGGGCAAACCATTCTGCCCTGCTACCCACCCCCACCGGCAAGGCTCGTCCAAAAGATAATAATGGCAATGGATGAAAACCTTGAGAAAAAGTCATGGGTACTTTGGCTCGTCTTAAACAACGCTCCAAGATGGCTTGCAGCTCCAGCTGGCTAAAATATATGGCCATATCCTCTCTAGTATGCCAAAGACGATACTCAACAGCCTTGACGGTGAGCTCCTTAGCAATGGCTGGAGGCTTGGCCTTGCCCACGGTAGGTGCAGGGCGCAATAACTTTCCGTATTCATCATAGCGAGCTGTATGCGCCTCTTGGTCACGTTCAGAAAAATTTAATATATTAGCAATTTGCAAGTCAGACTCAGTGCTAATCCTTGATTTTTGACCCTTAGTATCACAAACTCCACAAACTTGGCACGTGGCATAACGACAATCAGGGGTTGTTTTTTCCCTTAGGGCTTTTTGTAGTTCGCGCTGCAAATATGCTTTATCAATACCAACATCTAAATGTTCCCAGGCAAGCAGCTCATCTAAAGAACGCGGGCCAATATATTCATCAGCCGTAAGGCCACATTCACGCAAAGCTTGTTCCCAAGGTTCAAGACTAAAACCTTCCACCCAAGATGCAAAAATCCCACCTTGGTAGTAGGCCTTTTCCACCACATCTGCAAGGCGGCGATCCCCTCGAGATAAAATGCCCTCCAAGTGGCTCATTTGCGGTTCATGCCAGCGCATTTTTAAGCATTTTTGAACCTTAAACCCTTCACGCAAATATTGAATACGCGCCTTCATTTCTTCAAGTGTTACTTGAGCTTCCCACTGAAAAGGCGTGAATGGCTTGGGTACAAATGGTGAAATAGCCGCTGTGACTTGTAAACGCGGAGCCCCTCTTCCGGCGGCATCGCGCACCTTACAACATATATCCACAATGGCATCAAGATCAGCATAAGTTTCTGTGGGCAGGCCAATCATAAAGTAAAGCTTCACCTGCTGCCAACCATGCTCAATGAGCTTGTGGACATGTAAGATAAGTTCTTCTTCGGTGATACCTTTGTTAATAACATCTCTTAGCCGCTGACTGCCGGCCTCTGGAGCAAGGGTGGCACCGGTGCGCCGAATACCGGCCACGCGCTGCATAATACTATCATCAATGGAGCCCACGCGCAAAGATGGTAAGGAAACTGAGACCTGCTCCTTGGCACATCGATCCATGGTATTCATAAATAGGTGTTTTAAGCCAGAAAAATCACCCGTACTTAAAGAAAGATACGAAACCTCATCAAATCCAGTGTCATTAAGGCATCTTTCAAGTAGTACTTGCAAATTATTTAAGGAACGCTCACGCACCGGCCTATAAACCATACCAGCATGACAAAAGCGGCACCCTCTTGTACAACCCCTTGCAATTTCTAATGAAAGTCTATTGTGTATAGCCCCAATGGGCATGGCCTGTTTTATGGGATAGGCTGCATTATCAAGGTCTGCCACAATGCGCCTTGTGGCCTTGGTATAATCAGAAAATTTTGGCTTAAGGTGCCCCTTATCATCCTCAATAAATAAAGATGGAATATAAACACCGCGAGTGTGGCGCAAGCTCTCTAAAAATTGACTACGGCTTTGTTGCTCTTGGCGGGCTTTTATGAGAGCTTTAATAATATCTATTTGTGTTTCTTCACCTTCTCCCAAGACCATAATATCCACAAATGGTGCTAATGGTTCAGCACTAAGAGTTGCCCCACCTCCGGCAATGATAATGGGGTAGCGAAATAAATCCTCACCACGCTCAGTACTACGCAAAGGAATATGTGCTAAATCAAGCATATATAAGACATTGGTATAAGCCAACTCATGAGTAATGGAAAAGCCAATGGCATGGAGTTCACTTAATGCTGTATCAGACTCAAGTGTACACAGGGGAGCATTATTTTTGCGTAATATTTCCGCTGTTTCTCTGCATGGAGCCATAACCCTCTCTGCCCACCATGTAGGATGTTCATTAATAATGGCATAGAGGATTTTTTGCCCTAGATAAGACATACCAAGTTCATAAGTATCGGGAAAAGCAAGGGCCATGCGAAAATCGCAATCTTCGGCACTTTTATGCACGGCACCTTCTTCAATGCCAATGTAACGACTTGGCCTTGGGAGTATGGATAAAAATTCACGCATAGATAAAAAACACCAAGCAAGCAAAACTTATAGTATTTTAAGTTGACATAACTACTGTCAGCTTAAGTAAAGGCACAAGCTCCGTCACGTAACAATGATTAAGCTATCGCAGTCAACGGTAGTAAGTTCATCTGAAATTACTATACTTGGTGCATAATTTAATTGTTGATTTATTAAGTTATTTTACTATTTTGCTGTCACCAGCGGCAGGTGGTTGGCCTTGACCAAACTGCAATTTGCCCATGCCACCACTTACGGTGATATTTGTTACGGTTTCAAGATACTTATCTTGCAATTCAGTGGGGGCGTCTTTATAGCGATAAAGGAAGTTTTTACCTTCAATGCTACCGCCAAAGTTATTTTCAAAAGGGTAACCATAAGGTAAAATCACCATTTGTACGCCACCTTGCTTTAGGGGTACACTTTGCAAGGTTGCAACATCGGTGACCATGTCTTTTGCTTCATCAAACTTGCCAATAACCACTTCACCGGTAACTAGCTTAAATAAACGAACATCATATGCCATTTTATTCTCCTTAAATAAAAGTCCTGCACAATTTTTTTGGTTTTATTTTTGTGCTTTTGCGGTAAATTTGCATTTGCTTGGAAATTTACTTGTGCAGGACAAAAGGCACAAAAATCAATCATTTAACGGCGAAGCAAAGCTCTTCCTAGTTTGATGACAAACCCCACTTCGTGGGTTTTGCGCCGCTATTGTCAGCAAAGCT
>CAYJIU010000119.1:0-4718 GCA_964370305.1 uncultured Desulfovibrionaceae bacterium | reverse complement strand
GACAAAGCAAATCCGGCAATACCGCAGATGCCCGAAAGTACCACAAGCATTTTTATAATATCGCGCATTATTTGCCTCCAAATGGCTTTGGCTTGATGGAATCAAGCAATGGACTTAGCAAATTAATTAATAAAATGGCAAAGGGTACACCGTCAGTATAAATACCATACACGCGGATAATAATAACCATTGCCCCACCAAGTAAGCCATAAATAATCATGGGAATTTGCCTGTTAGGGGATGATGCCCACTCCGTTGCTAAGAAAAATCCACCAAGCAGGGTTGAACCAGTTAGCAAATGAAAAACTGGTGCTGCGTATAAAACTGGGTCAATGGCATGAAATATTGTCCCTACGCCTAAAACACCCACAAAGAAACTTAGAGCAATTTCCCAACGAATGGCCCCACGTATGGCAAGATATGATCCACCAACAAAAAGGCCCAAGGCTTGGGCTGCACCAAGGCCGCCGATTTGTATCCCAAAAAGTAGGTCAATTATTGGAATTTGTTCAGCAGTTTCGGCCCCAAAATATTTTAATTGTACTAGAGGGTCCACATAAGTAGTGGAAAGTTGCATGGCGTTTGGATCCATAAGCACAGGCCAAGAAACAAACAGCAATGCCCAACCCACAAGGGCTGCATTTACAGGGTTTGCCCCAAGGCCGCCAAAGGACATTTTGCCAAGCGAAATACACAATCCCGCCCCAAGTACCACAATCCACCACGGGGCCGCAGCTGGGAGCAAGAAAGAAAATAATAAACACGAAATAACGGCAGAAAAATCATCAATGCTAATATCGCGCTTCATTATATATTGGCACAATGCCTCCACCACAACACCTGCCACCACGGCAAGAGCCATGACACGTGCAGCGGGCAGACCCCAATGCCAAATGGCCATACCCACAACCGGTATTAGGGCTATAAGCGTTTGATAATTAATTCTGCGTACTGTCCGCCCACAATGCCAAAATGGAGGCGCGCTTACGGACAAAAGACCAGTAGAAGTATTTGTCATTACATCCTCCAATTAAGCTGATGGCTCAAGGTCAATTTGTTCCAAGGAGGCTAGGCGTTCAGCTTCAAGCAATTTATCTTTTGCAAGACGAATATATTGCAATACTGGACGACGGGCCATACATACATAACCACACAAACCACAGTCAAAACAGGAGAAAATACTTTCATCCTTACAGCGGTTATATAGAGCAAACTCCGCATAGCAACTAAGCACACTAGGAGTAATACGAGCAGGACAAACAAGCACACAAGCCCCACAGTTAATACAGGGGCTGTGACCTTCCATAGGGGGAACGCTATTTTCATCCACCACAAATACACCGTGCGTACCCTTGGTGATACTGCGCTCAAGGCTATCTAAGCTTTCTCCGCGTAGGGGGCCGCCGCGTAAAACGGTATCTCCATCCTTAACTTCTATATTTGCAGCAACAAGTAGCTCACCAATAAGTGAGCCATCCTTGGCAATAATGTTTGTCCAGTTGGTGTAACTGCCAATACTTATAACTGTTTCCGTAAGGGGTAGGCCAGTTTTAGCCACGCGCCCAAGGCTCCAAACATTATGCAAGCTAACGCAAGCTACATCGGGTGGATTTTCTTTCCCGGTGACATTTTTAATGACTAACTCATTAAGACTATTAGGGTAATCTGCATTTACATGCACAACATCCACGGCGTCATAAGCTACTTGCATGCCGGTGGGTACGGCCAGAATTATTTTTTCTGCCCGTCCAAAGCGACGCAATAAATCCATACCAGCCTTAAAGGTCGTGCTATGGCTTGTAAGCATGGACTCTGCCCACGTTACACCAGGCTCAGGGTTGAGGCCATTTACGATTAATGTCTTACATTTTTTGCCCAATGAGCGAGTATTTACGCCAAGCTTTTTTACTTGAACAATAAGTTCCTCACCTTGAAGGGCATCGTCATGCATAAGATTAATAGGAGTAACTTCGGGTGCTAAAGTCGCCTCTTCACCCTCTGCTACTGGTTCTGGTTCCTTGGCATTAACAAATATACTGCGATCGTTTACATCGGTAACTTCACCGTGAATGGGTGAAAATAAATCACCCTTTTCAGAAGATGGATGCTCAGCAAGCAGCATGCCAGGATACACAACTGTTTTCTTCTTCACTCCACCAGCAAGAGTCATACCCTCACGGTTTAAGCGCACTTTTGAAGGATTTGTCCCAACTGTAAATTGCTGAGAAACCCCGTACACTAAGTGAAACCTAGGATCATTTAACATTTGAAAACTTTGTTTCATGCTACACTCACTTGGTATGGCATTGGTTGCACTGATCTTTAGTATAGGGGCCTTTGCCAACTTTTTCATGACAAGTCATGCACTGACTATGGAAGGCCGTCATGCGATCAGGGATAAGTTCTTGAGTCTTTTGGTCCACATGACATGTGGCACAATCGGTGTATAGCTCAGTAACCTTAAAGGCTTCTGCACCTTTGTCTTTGAGCACCTTACGGCTATCTATGGGGGTGTGACATGAAACACAGCCCTTAACCTTAGCCTCAAACATGTCGCCATGGCAACTTTGGCACTTGACGTGTACGGCTTCACGCAATGCAGGCATGGTTTCATCGCCAACACTTTGGTGACAGTTGGCACAATTTTGTGGCTCTGGTTCGATATTGGTGTCTTCATGGTGACAGGAGTAACAGTCGGTGCCGTAGTCGTTTACGTGAGTATCATGCCCCCACTTGCTCTTGGGCTCAAACTCCATATGGTGACAGGTGGCACATGAATCAGCACCTTTAATGGCGGTGACGTGAGTGGTGCGGAAGTTATCATCAAACTTAACGCCGTGACAGCTACCACAGCTTTGTACTGATTCTTTTTCCACAATCATTTCATGGTGACAGCTAGCACATGGAATATTATCGCCATTAAGATGCTTGGCGTGGTTAAAAACAACCTTTCCAGCAGCGTTATCCAATAATATACGCTCAGGAACCTTTGGTGCAGGTTCAGTTATAAAATAACCTACACAAGCCACTACAGCCATCAGTGCTGTAAATACAATAATCGGGGTATAACGCTTTTGCACAATAACCATCCTTAAGGAAAAATTACATTCTTACCCATTGCTCAAATGAGGCAATACCCAAAATAACCTGTGTTTTTAGGTCCTTACAATGGCGCGTTTCACTAAAATTATAAGGTATATCTAAAACACATTGGACAGTTTAGCAAAAATCGCTCTATTTGAAAAGGGGGCAGAAGGCACTTTTTGCGCTAAAAAAAAATTATTGCGCAATTCGTAATGTATTTACTTGTAATGATTATTTGTTTATTAATTCACAATTGTTGCTTGTAGGCAAAAGGCGGTATCAAAAAAAATAGCTCAAAAAAAATCATATTTAGCCCTCACAAAGCTGTTGACCTTGAGCCTATGCTATGGCAAAAGAACCTCTCATGCCGGGATGGTGGAATTGGTAGACGCAGCGGACTCAAAATCCGCCGGGGGCAACCCCTTGGGAGTTCAAGTCTCCCTCCCGGTACCAAGTAAAATCAATAGGCTAGAAACATTTCTTTGTTCTTCTAGCCTATTTTATTTTCTAAAAACTTTCATTTTTCCCCCAATACACCCCCAGTTTTGTGATTCTGCACTTTTCTATATATTGTATATTCATAAATAATTTGCATGCGTATGATTTGTTATATGCAAGTTTTTATTATGCTCAAAGCCTTTTGCGAATGTGTTGCTTTTGCATTGCTTGTTCATTGTATTTTGATTAAGCTAAAGCCATGTTAACAATAAAATGTGCGGCTTGTCGTCGTAAGTTATGGAAATATCAAAAGCTTGGTCAAGGTGAAGTCTTACGTTGCCATAAAACTCGCATTAGTAAAATGTATGAAGTAAGCGAGCGTGACGGTAAGGTCTGGTGCCGTTGCGGCAAACCCATTGGCATTGATAAGGGTAGCTTTTTTAGTATGGTCAAGGGAAGCTTCACCTATGCAGGTACCAAGGTGAATAAATTGTGATATAAGGCTTGCATAGGTAAACGTTTAAGAAAATGAAAATTCATTCCAAAATCGCAAAATAATACCAAAAAATTGTGCAGAGCTCTTGATATAATCACGGTATTCTAACGTGGGGTGGTTCTGTGCTTTAACGTAGTTTTACAAGATGTATTGTGCCCTTCACGTCACCGTTTTGAGATTAATCAGGTCAGACTACAAAACGCTAGCAATTTCGCAGTTTAATGTGAATTTAGAAAAGTTGTTCTTCGTATTTCTGCTCTCTGTATTCGTAAAGTTTGCTTTGCTCACCTATACGGTTATGCCACTTCGTAGCACCCTCATGGCAGGAAAACTAATGCATACAAGTAGCAAAAGCTTTAAACGCATAAAACTCAGACGTCATACCTGAGTTTATTATTTTTTATTCGTGGGGTAAAATTTTTGGAGCGGGAAACGGGATTTGAACCCGCGACTTCAACCTTGGCAAGGTTGCACTCTACCACTGAGTTATTCCCGCTCAACGACCTGTGTTTCTACGTGAATTGACCGTACTTGTCAATAGCAATTTATGAAATATTACATTTTTGGTAACTATTTATTATTATAATATAAGTTCTATTTATTTCTTCGCTTGACAAATGATATTATGTGCCGTAAAAGTCTTTCTTCTTGATTGGGCCTATAGCTCAGCTTGGTAGAGCCACCGGCTCATAACCGGTCG
>CAYJIU010000118.1:0-4782 GCA_964370305.1 uncultured Desulfovibrionaceae bacterium | reverse complement strand
TAAGAACATTAAATGAAAAATATATAAGCAAGAAAATTGTTGCCTTACACCAAGATTTGAGCCAAGAAGACTTAAAATTGGCTCAAAAAAAACCTAAAGTTTATAAGTTGGCATATTTAAATAATCATTACCCCATACAATATACAAATGAAAATGAGCAACCTAGCGGTATTACCCTAAACGTGCTTAAGCTATTTCATGAAATGCATAAAAACCCTGGAGAGCTTACAGGGTATAATTTAGACACGGCTATAAATTTAAAGCAATTTGATATGTTATTTTCTGTGGTTGGTAATTCTGGCTTAAAGCAAGAATTCTTCTATGCATCGGATATTTATTTAAATTTGCCCATGGTGTTTTTTCAAGGCATAGACACAGAAAAAATCAATTATTTTGGTATGCTCGATTATTCAACCCTTAACCATGCCGAGGTGCAAAAAAACTTCCCTCTTTGGAAAATGCGTATATTCAAAAGCCTAGATGATATGTTTATAGCTTATAAGAAAAATGAAATTCATACCATCTTGCTTTCAGAACCAGAGGCAGAATATGCCATTGCAGAGCTTGGTATTAAGCATAACAAACTTGTGCCCACAACTTTAGATTTGCCGCTTAAGTTCTATCTTTCAAAAAAATACCCCCCTGCTGCTGTTAATGTTTTAAATGCATACATTAATAAGCTTAACCCTGTGGCTTTACAAAAGGTAGTTTTAGAGTCAACACGTAACATTCGCCCTGCAGTTACTATATTAGGTTTTATTGTGGAGCACAGAATAATTTTTATAAGCATTACGACCTTGGTTTTACTTACCCTGTTTGCAATGCATGTTTTAAGACTTCGGCATACTAAGAATAAATATTTAAAGCTTAGCCAAACCGATGCCTTAACTGGTCTTTATACCAAAGAAAAAGCCTATGCCATCATAGAGCAAACTTTAGAAAAAGCGCAACCTGATGAGTACATAGTTATTTGTTTAGATATAGATAAGTATTCACTGCTCAATCAAGTATATGGCAGCAATAAAGCTGATGAAGTTCTTTGCTATTTAAGTGATTTTCTTAAGAATAAATATGCTAAGCGGCTTAAAGCTAAGTGCGTTGCCAGATTAAGTCATGATGTTTTTATTATATTTGGTAAAATAAAATATATTGGTGAAGCCCTAGGCTCTCAAGAAGATGATTTAACAATAACATACGAGATTAAGGAAATCTTGTCTAGTGAGTATAATATAAGCTTATCAATGGGATGTTATATCGTTGATGATGTAGCTTTGCCTATTAACACCATCATTGGTTATTGCCTTTTTGCAAACAGGGCTAGCAAAAAAGAACATGGATTAACTAATACATTTTTTGATGAAGAAATGAAAAAGACCATCAATGCTCAAAAAGAAATTATTTATAAAATGGAGCATGGCATTGAAAACAATGAATTTATACTAAACTTTCAGCCTAAAGTTAAAGCCAGCGATGGAAGTATTTGTGGGGCAGAGGTTTTGGTACGTTGGCAACCGTCAAATAGTCCTGTTCTATATCCAAACGATTTTATAGCTGTTTTTGAAAAAAATGCCTTTATTAGTAGGCTTGATATATATATACTTGAAAAGACATGTAAATTTATTATGGAAAATAGGGCAAGCTTGAATTTACCACCCATTGCCATAAACTTTTCAAGCATTACCATACTACATGTTGATACATTACAGCATGTGAAAGATATCTTGCTAGAATACCAAGTAAATCCTAGTGAAATTGAAATTGAAATTACCGAAAGCGCCATGGTAAGCGAAACTGGGATTTTTATTGATACCATTAATGAGCTACACAAATTAGGCTTTTCCATTGCAATTGATGATTTTGGTACAGGGGTATCCTCTTTACACCGTTTAAGTTCCTTGAATATTCACACCGTGAAGCTTGATAAATCATTTATTGATGAAAATTTTACCACTAAAAAGGGAGTTTTTTTAGTGGCAAGTATCATCAATATGCTTAGAAAACTTGGCATACAAGTGGTTGCAGAAGGTGTTGAAACAAAGTTACAATTAACCATATTACAAAAACTACATTGTGATACAATACAAGGATATTACTTCTACAAACCCATGGATATGGAAAATTTTGTAGAAATACTTAAAAATGTAAAAATGGATGATTTAGATATGGCATCTACCCAAGACAATAATGATATAGAAACAAGCGCATAGGTAATTATTATGCAAGCAAAATTAAAAAGACACATGCTTTTAGCCACAGTACTAAGTATTTTATGGGCGTGCTTTGTGTTATATTCTTATCTTGGCCAACAAGACAGAGGTGACGTTCTTAGTGATGAAATGCGTCGCTTTGCAAAGCATAACGGTGATCAAATAGTTGCAGTTTTTAACTGGTTTGAAGAAAATCATCCGGTTTTTTTACCTTTAGAGCGTAGTGGCATAAAAATACCCAAGGCTGATACTGTTATTGAAGGTAGCAATGGTATGACCCTTGCTAAAGCCATCCCCATTGTGCTGGCAAGCAAATTGGAAGAACATATTTCAAATGGTGTCAATATACGTTTTGTGAGCAATTCTCCCTTAAATCCTGCTCATTTGCCAAGCACTTCCGTAAATGGTTTTCTCATACAGGCTATTGAGTCAGATAGTAAAGACTTTTTTGATTATAGAGAAGAAGTTGGCCTGTATAGCTATGTGCGACCACTCACTGCCACCAAGAGTTGTATAGCATGTCATACTGCACTGGATGAAGGAGGCCTCATTGGTGCTCTTGTTATTGATATTGATAAACAAGAATTTATTAATTCTGAGCGCACGAGCAATGATAAACTGTTAATTGCTAATGCCTTGGCAAGCTTTATTATTGTGCTTGCTTTATATTTTATTCTTGTGGATATATGGCGCAGACATCTTAATCAAAGTGCCAATGCTCAACATGCCCACGCCATAGCCACCAATATGAGTCAAGAAATTGAGTTAGTTGTTGGCAATATGAGCCATATTTTAGAAGAATTAAAGCAAGATAATGATGACCCGAAAAAAACTGCGCTATTTCAATCCTTACAAGCTATTAATAAAAATTTGCTCGATACATCATTTAAATTGCAAGCCGGCGATAGCAAGTCTCGACATGAGGATGAAGAAATTTTCCATGTGCAAGATTTTTTTGAACAATGCACTCAAATATTCTATCCCCAGTGTATGGAAAAACAAATTGAATTGGACATAGATTTAGACATTTCCGTACCTACATATCTTTTGGGCAATACTTATTATTTGAGACAAGCCGTGGGGCGTTTATTAAAAAATTCTGTGATGTATACCAATAAAGGTAGTGTAAAAATACGTGTGCGCTCCGCCGTTGATATGCCCTCAAGATTTCGTATGCAAGACTTAAATAATCTCCCCATACACCTGATTATTGAAGTAGAAGATAGCAGTAATGGCTTTTTGATTACAAACAACCAAAATCTTTTGAAAACCTTTGCCTCATCCTTTAGCCGTGGGCAGAGGGTTAGCTCTCGCCCTGTCATTAGCCTTTCCGCCATCAATGAGTTAGCAGAATTTTTAGGTGGTAATGTTACAACATTACATAATACCAAGCGTGGAGCATGCTTTAAGCTTGTGGTGCAAATGAAAATGATTGAAGAAAGCCAGAGCATGGACCTAAATGCTCATAAAAATGAGCCTCAAATACCACAAATAGACTATAAGGCTGTGCAACAATCTAAAAAAGAGGCTCATGACAGTATAGTAAGTGCCTTATCCACAGCCATGAGGTCACATGTAGAAAGTGCAAATAATAAAGATGTTATAACGTCAAGCAATTTACTTGTAGCCAGTGCTGAGCCGATTTCTGTTATTCTTGTGGACGCAGGTAATGTTCGCAGTGAATCCATGTTAATTTGGGAAAAAGCAAAAATTAATCTCACTCATATGACTCACGCGAATCAAGTTACTGAAGCTATAGCGAATCCACACCATGGTTATTCCATAATTTTCATTTATAATGTGGCAGATGTTGATATGTTCTACCTTGCCACCAGAATTAGATATGCCGAAAACCCTGATGCAAAACCAGTCGCCATTGTGCTTATTGCTAATAATATTATACGCACAGATATGGAAGTTATGCGCTTTTTTAATGTTTCTACGGTAGAAAATTTTGAAAAAGATCCCCATGTACTTATTAAAATTGCCCATCTTGTCATGCAAACTCATAAAAACAAAATATTCCAAGGTGGTAGTTTGTTAGATAAAACTGATATGGATGAACATTCTACTAAGCTTTTTGATATGAAAAAAGCAATAGAAAATGCCAAAAATGATAAACAATTATTACGCTCCATATGTTCCATGTGGATACGCTTTTACCCAAGACAGGTGGAGCGTTTGAACTTAGTTATAGAAGAAGGCGATGAAGAAGAAGTCTTACGCTTTTTACGTTCTGTGAAAAACTCAGCTAGTACTGTTTCCTTACCTATGCTCTGGGCCGAAGCCCATCGCCTTGAAAAATTAATCAGCGAAGGTAAGAGTGTACGTTATGAAAAGCTATTTTCCATCTATGAGCAATCCTTTAAACAACTAAAAAGTTTTTTTGAAATGCGAAGCAAAAAACAAACCCCAAAAGAAACTCATTCAGATGATGCAACGAATACAATGCAGTAATGCCATGAGGGCGTGATAAATTGCTCCATAAGTCTTGCTAAACTGTATGCAAAAGGGGCACCTTTTAGATAGTGTCGACGCAAGATTAAACTAGAGCCTTTAGCCACAAAATAATACA
>CAYJIU010000117.1:0-4787 GCA_964370305.1 uncultured Desulfovibrionaceae bacterium | reverse complement strand
CAATGACGTGATATAAGGCTAACCCTTAACTAATATTTCAAGAAGTTCAATGGCATCTTGCTGTAAAGTTGCTAGATGTTCATTACTTTCAAAACTTTCTGTATAAACCTTACAAATATCTTCGGTGCCAGATGGACGTATGGCAAACCAACCACTCTTAGTGACAATTTTGACTCCACCAATGGGAGCATCATTACCAGGGGCAGTAGTTAAAATTTGGGTTATGGGTTCTCCGCCTGCTGTATCTATTTTAATTTGTTCTTTTTTAATGCTAAGCAGAGTAGTGCGCGTATGCTCATTGGCTGGAGCATCAAGGCGTTGATAAAAAGCTTCCCCATGTTTTTGGGTAAGGTCTGCATATATTTTATCAGGGCGATTGTCCTTAGCAGTCATCTCAGCGGCAAGTAGGCAGAGCATAATGCCATCTTTGTCCGTAGTCCAAACTTGGCCATCCTTACGCAATATTGAGGCACCGGCACTTTCTTCACAGCCAAGGCCGCATGTACCATCTTGTAAATATGGAACAAACCATTTAAAACCCACAGGGACTTCAATAATTTTTCTGCCCTCAGCAATACCCACACGGTCAAGCATGGCCGATGTGACAAGGGTTTTGCCAATACCAACCCCCTTGGCCCAATGTGGACGAGCCTTAAAAATATATGCAGTAACAGCCGCTAGATAGTGGTTGGGGTTCATAAGACCGCTTGGAGTAACAATGCCATGCCTATCGGCATCGGGGTCACATCCAAAAGATAAGTCATAATTATCTTTGAGGTTTAGTAATCCGTTCATGGCATAAGGCGATGAGCAATCCATACGAATTTTACCATCTTTATCACAGGGCACAAAACGAAATGTGGGGTCATATTGCTTATTTACCACTGTAAGATTTAATTTATATCGCTCCGCTATGGGCTCCCAGCAGCCAAGGCTCGCCCCACCCAGTGGATCAACCCCTAATTTGAGGCCAGATGCTGCAATGCTTTGCATATCAAGTATATTTTCTAAATCATTTATATAATTAGTCATCATGTCATGTTCTTGCACAAATTTTGATTTGCGCACAGAACTAAGATGCACTAGCTTTACATCCTTATTATCTTGCGCCAGTAGTTCATTGGAGCGTTCTTCAATACTTTTAGTAATAGAGCTCTCAGCTGGCCCACCGTGAGGAGGGTTGTATTTAAAACCACCATCATGAGGTGGATTGTGCGATGGGGTTATGACGATACCATCAGCTAAGCTATCAGGATTTTTGCTATTCCAAGTTAAAATGGCATGTGAAATTATAGGTGTTGGGGTATAGTTATTATTTTTAGCAATATATACCTGCACTTTATTGGCAACAAGAACTTCAAGGGCAGAGCAGTACGCCGCCTCGGATAAGGCATGGCTATCAAAGCCTAGGAAGAGTGGACCATTAATGGCATTATTTTTACGGTAGTCACACACCGCTTGGGTAATGGCATAAATATGTTCTTCATTAAAGTTACACTTTAAAGATGTGCCTCTATGTCCTGATGTACCAAAGGATACAAGCTCAAGTGGATTATCCGGTGAAGGAAATTCAGTATAATATGAAGTCATAAGTCTTGGAATATTACAAAGCATATTTGGGGTGGGTAATTTTCCAGCATGAGGATGCACTGCCATTTGTTTCTCCTAGGGTTTGTCATCAAACAAAAAGCCCCATAAGGGGCTTCATTGTAACTTATAGTTTTAAGTTTTTAAAGTTTATTTTTTGCCACTTTTTCCAAGGGGTACTGCCCTCAAAAATGTATCGCCACGACGGTGAATTTGTAACATCACAGCACCACGACTGCTAACATCTTTAATAATTTTTGCAAGCTCTTGAGTGCTTTTTATGGGGACCATATTCGCAGCAAGAATAACATCTCCGGAGCGCAAGCCTGCTTCTTCGGCAGATTTTCCTTGCTCTACATCAACTATAAGTAGACCTTGGCCCTTAGGAACCTCTAGTTGACGTGCTTCGTCAGCTGTTAAGGGGCGTACTGCAATACCAAGACTTGCGGCCTCTTGCTCCTTGCTTGGCTTATCAGAGCCACCACGCTGAGCATTGAGTTGGTCTTGGGTGCGTTCACCAAGAGTTACGGTAAGCTCTTTTTTAACGCCGTTGCGCAACACAGTAATTTTAGCTTTGCTACCAGGTTTTTCTGCGGCAATGGCGCGGAGTAGGGAAGAAGAATCCTCAACTTGCTTATCATTTACGTATATAATAACGTCACCTGCTTTAATACCGCCTTTATCTGCTGGCTCTCCTGGCATTACATTGCCAATAAGGGCGCCTTGATTTTCCTTAAGGCCAAGAGCTTTGGCTGAGTTTTCATCAACATCTTGTATGGTAACACCAATCCAGCCACGGCTTACCTTTTTGCCATCTTTAAGCTGTTCGGTAATTTGTGCAGCCATGGAGCTTGGAATGGCAAATCCAATACCTTGTCCGCTGGCAATAATGGCTGTATTTATGCCAACTACTTCACCAGCAAGGTTAAGCAATGGCCCACCACTATTACCGGGGTTGATGGAAGCATCAGTTTGTAAAAAATTATCAAAAGGCCCAGCGTTAATATTTCTCCCCTTAGCGGAAAGAATACCAGCAGTTACAGTATGCTCAAGCCCAAAGGGATTACCAATGGCAAGCACCCATTCGCCAACCTTTGCTTTATCTGAATCAGCAAAAGCTAAATAGGGGAGTTTTTCTTTAACATCTACTTTTAGAAGGGCTATGTCTGTTTCTTCATCAGAGCCCACCAAGGTGGCAACGATGGATTCTGCCTTGCCGGTAGCACCTTGTAAGTTCACATTAATTACATCAGCATCGGCTACTACATGATAGTTGGTAACTATATAACCATCGGCTGAAACAATAAAGCCAGAGCCCAAGGAGCGTTGTTTACGCTGGGGCTGCTTTTCGTGGAATTGCTCAAATTGCTCAAAAAATTTCTCAAACCCTGGGGGCACATTGCGGAAAAAATCATTAAAACCTCGACCAGGATTTTTGGATTGGGTTTTTTCTGTACCAATATTAACTACAGCAGCACCAGCTTTTTGGGCAAGTTCTGAAAAGTCTGGCAAGTTGGCAGATTGTGCAATATTAGCTGTAAGAAATACCACACATAGTGTAAGGCACGTTGTAAGATTTCGTAATTTAATCATAAGTTCTCCTTAATAAAAAGCATTCCCTTTACAGGTCATGCCTACTAGCATATCTCATTTGTATGCAACCAATATATAAGCTGTAAAGATATTATGTGAAGGTGTAGAATAAAAATATATACAAAATACCACGGCCAATTAAACTTTTTTATGCGTAATGGTTTGAAATAAATATTTTTTATTTTGCTAAAAATGTTTTACTAAGTTGTAACTATATATTATCTTAGCTAACTGTAAGCAATATATTAACTATGCAGATGACAAGTTAATATTTGCAAGTTACCCTAAAAGACTTGTAGAAAACACTTAAAATAATTCATTTCCAACGCTTATCATGTTTTTTAGCATCGATTATTTAAGGCTTAGCAATGTAAAAAGGACAAACAAGTGACTGAGCAAAAAAGCATCATAACAAAAGAGTTTTTAACACTGTTGGCGGTTACTTTATTTACGTTTTCAGTTATGTACGCGCCACAGCCTTTGCTTTATACTATTCAAAAAATTTACCCTGAATACAGTGACGCAACCATTGCTCTGTTGATGACCGTAATTCTTATTCCACTAGGCATTGCTCCACTCATCTATGGATTTTTTTTAAGCTCATTGGATACAAAGCTTGTTTTGCAATGTTGTGTAGGCTTGCTTTGTATTAGCTGTTTAGGGCTTTATATTACCTCATCCTTCAATGTGATTTTATTTTTTCGCCTAATTCATGGTCTTGCTATTCCTGCCATTTTAACCTGTATTATGGCCCATATTGCAGCAAGATTTCAAGGAACACTTTTACAAAATGCCCTTGCAACGTATATTGCTGTGACCATTTCTGGTGGGTTAGTAGGGCGTATCTTAGGCGGAGGTATTGCTACTTTATGGGGTTGGAAAGTAGTTTTTATTGTCCTTGCTGGTGTAGCTTTATGTTTACTTTTTCCCATATCAAAGCTAAAAAAACGCTCAAAAAAAGCCTTTATACCTATTAAATTTGATGAATTTTATCAAATTCTACAAACACCAGGCATAAAAAAACTTTTATTTATTGACGGAGGTGGCTTTTTTGTCTTTGTAGCTCTTGCTACCTATTTGCCGTTTTTTCTTAATCAAATTAGTGACAATATGACTGAATGGCGAGTTTCACTTGTTTATTTGGGCTATGGTGTTGGAGTCCTTATTGCGCTGTATGCCCATAAAATTAGTGTGATGGTTGGCAGCATGGTAGGGACTATACGCCTCGGTATTGGTATATATTTATGCGCCATGTGTTTGTTTTTTATACCAGATCCTAGATTCACTTTTTTAGCCATGTTTTTGGTCTGCACTGGTCAATTTATGGAGCATAGCATTAGCCCTGGTCTTGTTAATCGTATGAGCGATAGAGATAAAAGTGCTGTAAATGGTTTATATCTTTCTATATACTATATGGGAGGGGCTCTTGGTTCATATTTCCCCGGGTTTATTTATGAAACATGGGGATGGAATGTGCTTATCATACTATTATCATTAATACTTGTGGGAGTACTTTATGCCACTAAGGGGCTTAATCAATATACCCCAAAGCAATAACACGACTTTCTGAGTTGAAAAGGCATGGATTGCCACGCTACCTATCCGTA
>CAYJIU010000116.1:1681-4848 GCA_964370305.1 uncultured Desulfovibrionaceae bacterium | reverse complement strand
GCAATCTATGTATTTAAAAACGTCATCAAGAGGAAATGTCATTTTGCAAATCGGAATCACGTGCCTCACAAACGTAAAATGGTTTCAGTATTGACTACCTTAAAGTGCCTTGGTGTAAATATCTACAGCATCGGCATAAGTCACCTTTTTAGGATTGTTTGCAAGTAATCTTGTTACCAGTAAAACTGCTTCGGCCAGTTGGGGAATATGGTCTTTTGTTACGCCAAACTCCGCTAAATGCTGAGATATGTTCAGGTCAGATGCAAGAGTGCAAAAAAACTTTAATGCATCAAGAGCCAAGCTTTGCTTTGTTTTGTCTTGTGTGGGAAGACCAATAAAGGTGGCTAAATTTGCAAATCTATCTAAATTTGCATTGTAATTAAATTCCATAACAGGCAAAAACATGATGCTATTGGCCACGCCATGTGGGATATTATATTCTGCTCCAATGGGATAGGCAAAGGCATGTACCGCTGTAACTCCGGCATTGGAAAACGCCATACCCGCAAGTAAACTGCCCCTTAGCATTTGAGTTCTTGCTTCCATGTCATGACCGTTGGCATAGGCTGTACGCAAGTTGGTAGTGATGATTTTTATGGCTTCTATGGCTAAAATATCAGTTAAGGGCGAAGCGTTAACCGATGTATATGCCTCCACGGCATGAATAAGAGCGTCCATACCTGTAGATGCGGTAACTGCTGGACTTAGGCTTATGGTTAGCTCTGGATCTAATATGGCAATGGCTGGCAGCATGTAAGGGCTTGCAATACCTACTTTAAGCTTTTTTTGATGGTCAGATAATATGGCAACAATGGTTGACTCACTCCCGCTACCAGCAGTAGTGGGAATCAAGATGAGTGGGGCCCCCTGTTTAGGGATAAGATTTACCCCAAAATATTTATTAATGGGCCCATCATTGGTGGCAAGCACGGACACAGCCTTAGCTAAATCTTGAGCAGAACCTCCGCCAAATCCAATAATAACTGTGGCCCCGGACTCAAGGTATGAGGTTAGAATTTCCTCCACCAATTCATAGCGTGGGTCTGCTTCTATCTTATCAAAGCACACATAATTTATGTCATTTTCGGTCAAAACACTTGTCATTGCGTTAATTAAACCGCTTTTCGCAATATTAGGCCCAGTAATGATGAAAACTTTATTAGCATTAAGATCTTTAATTTCTTGGGCAATGGTGTTGATGCTCCCCGCTCCAAAAACAATTTTTGGAGTACAGCGAAATATATCGAATGTCATAAATTACCTCGTTGCTACTAAAAAACATGCGACAGTTGCGCAAAATTGCCCCAAAAAACATGCCATACTTAGTTTTTGGTGATGCATCTGTACTGATTTTAATACATTAATTTTTTTACTTCCACATCCAATGCTTGCTTTGTATCTATGAAAATGGTTAAAGTAAAGCATGAAGCAAGGAATACTCTTAGCCGCTTTTGGCTCAAGCAATCCTCAAGGTGAAAATACCCTTAAATTATTCGATCAAGTCGTGCGCGCGCGTTTTGTTGGGATTCCTTTGCGTTGGGCTTTTACATCATTGATTTTGCGTGAAAGGCTTGCCGCTGCTAGGATTAAGCGTGATTCTGTGCGTAAAGCTTTACAAAAAATGAGTTTTGAAAAATATACCCATGTGGCTGTGCAGCCACTGCAAACCATTCCGGGTAGTGAATATTCAGCCTTGCTTGAAGATGTAAAATGGGTAGAGACTAAATATAATATGCAAATATTTGTAGGTGAGCCGCTTTTATCATCCACGCAAGATATAAAACTTGCGGCAGAGGCTGTGCTTAAACACTTGCCTAGTGAGCGCGAAGAGGATGATGCAGTGGTATTGATGGGGCATGGTGCAGTGCATAAAGCCGTGCAACTTTATGAGGATTTAGCTAATGCCGTGTATTTGCATGATGAATATGTGCATGTGGGCACCATGAATGGTGCCATGACCCTTGAGCAAATACTACCAAAACTAAAGGATTTACAAAAAGTTTGGCTTATGCCCTTGCTTTCTGTGGTGGGCTTGCATGCTTTGAATGATATGGCTGGTAAGGATGAAGATTCGTGGTTAAGTCGTATCCAAGCAGCAGGGCATGACTGTATACCAGTTATTCACGGCATAGCCGAATATGAAGGATTTATAAATATATGGTTGGAACATTTAGCACAAACAATTAAAAAAATGGATGAAGCATGCGCATCTTAATATTTACTTTATTATTTAGCATACTTTTAGTTGATTGTGCCATGGCTGGTGAGGCTAATTTGTATAACCCATATATGCATAAACGTTTACCATCACAGAATTTAAATAATGATAGCAAAGATATGGCAAAATCCATTGGGGCTAAGGGGTCGAGCCTTCAAGATGAGGCTAGCCATAGACAATATTGGCGGCAAGAAGTGTATCCTTTGGTTTTTGGCAATGCTGTTGCTGCTAATGAAATTATTGTTTTTATTGACTATGCTCATCCGAATAGTGAAATGGTCTGGGCACAAGTGGTGCAGGCCGTAAAAAATCTGAATCCCCAAACCAATAAAGTGATTGTCTTTGCAAAAAATAGTGAACAATATGGAACAGAACTCACAGGCGGTGGCATCTGGGTAGCGCACTCAAGAGCTCCGTATGCCATGGATTACTTTAGCTACACCTTGCGCCGCTGGAATGAGGTTAAACGAGCATTGCAGGCAGCTGGTATCAAACGCCCCTTTGTATATGAATATGACGCCACGGCAACAAAGAAGGATTATCCTATTCTATACAGCTATTTAAATCTTGTAAAACCGTCTCTTTCCGCTGCAGAACATGCCATGGTTACAAAATATGCTTTTGATGCTGGTAATGTGAATATGTATCAGGCAACAATGGCCGCTACGGAATACGATGTGGAGCAATTCCCCGCTGTGGTGGTCAACGGTGACTCTTTGGATAGAGTAAGCGCGCAAAGTATTTTAGATGCTTTGAAGTAGGGCGTAAAATATTTTTTGACCTAGCTTTTCCAAACTCTCAAATGTGGCGCGTTAAAAAACCCTCTTTGCAGAGGGTTTTGGTAGTATAGGGGGATACCTGCCCCGCAGTGGAATAAAATTCACACTTTATTACAACTTGCAACTTCAAATTATCTCTTTTTATATTTTTGTCAACATTTATTTTATAT
>CAYJIU010000116.1:0-1671 GCA_964370305.1 uncultured Desulfovibrionaceae bacterium | reverse complement strand
TGGTAGTAGAGGGGGATACCTGCCCTCTTTTAAAAATAATAATTTATATAAGTAAGTTGTAACCAGTGGCACTGGTGAATTGCATAATGGTTTATTTAACACGGGGGGGAAACTGCAAGTTGTAACCAACAAAAAAGCCCCGCCTGAAATCAGGCGAGGCGTTTTTTTATCGTGTTTTGTAAAGCTAGAGTGAAAACTATAATTAAAATCTACTCTTTTTCCATCTCCAGAGCTTTATCATTGGCGGTAAGGATTGCATCAACTATGTGTCCATTTACACCCATACGCTCCATATGATTGATAGCTTCAATGGTTATACCACCTGGTGAGCAGACTTGGTCGCGTAGTTCTAGTAAGTTTTCCTTAGTTTCCATTGCCATTTGCAAAGATCCAGTACAAAGAGCCCCCACCATACGCTTTGCATCTTGGCGTGGAAAGCCCATAGTTACGCCGGCTTGTACAAATGAATTTACTAAATGGAAAATATACGCAGGGCCCGCGCCTATCAGAGCACTAAAGGCTGTGAAGAGACGTTCTTCAAGCTCTATGCAAGTACCTATTTTCTGAAAGATTTTAAATATAAGATCTTTTTTCTTTTTGCTAAGTTGAGCATCGTCAAAGTTAAAGGCAAAAACGCCTTTTCCAATACCTGCAGTTAGTGTAGGCATACAGCGCACCACAGGGCATTTTTTCTGAAAAATTTCCTGTAATTTTTGCACACTAAGCCCCGCAACTACGGAAATGATTATCTTATCCTTAGTAATACTCGGTAACATTTTGCTAACTACAGCATCTACAAAAGCCGGTTTTACAGCTAATATAATGATGTCTGCACTCGTCACTAAATGAGTCGTATCCGTAGCGGACTTTACACCACAAGGCTGTAAGGCTGAGAGGCAAGCAACGTAAGGGTCTGAGCCCATTAGTTTATAATTTGAGTGAGTTGCAAGACCTTTTAAGATTGCCCCGCCCATATTACCGCAACCAATGGAGCCAATTGTACCTACGCTAACACTTTCCTTCTTTACGGACATACTATCTCCAATGAGTTGAAAAAATATCCTATTTCAAAGGCAGCGGTTTCAGGTGCATCAGAGCCGTGGACAGCATTGGCTTCAATGTCAAGCGCGTATTTTTTACGAATAGTGCCTTCAGCCGCATTTTCAGGATTAGTGGCACCCATAAGTTCACGATAACGACTAATTGCATTGTCACCCTCAAGTACAGAACAAACCACGGGTCCTGAACACATATAGCTTACAAGGCTATCAAAAAAAGGACGTTCCTTATGCACAGCGTAAAAACCTTCGGCTTGCTCCTTGGTGAGCTGGATCATTTTCATGGCTACAACGCGCAAGCCTGCCCCTTGAATCATTGCAAGAATTTCACCGCTAACATTGCGGCCTACAGCATCTGGCTTAATAATAGAAAATGTGCGTTCCATATTTTTCTCCTGAATTTTATTGATTGTTGTAAAACACTAACTTAAATGCACGAAGCAAGATACACAAAGAGAATAATTATGTCACGTATTGTTTGTGTTTGTGTATTTCATTGAAATTAATGATTAAATTTTTTATAAATTTTTATTAAAAACTTGTTGACAGTCTTGGAAACTTAATGCATATTCCCTCTCCGCGGCAAGGGAATGACTTTGCTGTGACGGCTGAG
>CAYJIU010000115.1:0-4989 GCA_964370305.1 uncultured Desulfovibrionaceae bacterium | reverse complement strand
CCCGCGGTAATCCATGCTTTTGAAAACTTGATAACTTCTCAGTTTTTTTAAATCGTACTGACGCAAATACCCTGCCACACCTTAAAAGCATGAATTGCCATTCAATTATTATTTTGCTATAATTTCAAAGTTAGTCAAGAAATCATGACTCCAACTCATGCCATTATGCTTATATTTTTGCCTTGGTAAAAGTAAACAACTCATATATGGCTAATTAAAGGATTAAACATGAAAAAACTACTGGTCATGGGTATTGGCAATATGTTGCTCACCGACGATGGTGTTGGAGTTTTTGCTGCCCAAACATTGATGGAAGAAAAGTTCCCTGAAAATGTAACCGTCATTGAGGCAGGTACATTTACTCAGGATGTATTCTATCTATTTGAAGGTTACGAAACCATATTGGTTTTAGATATTGTCCACGCTAAGGGTGAACCAGGCACCATTTATAGGTTAAGTGAGTCTGACCTTGTGGATAACGAAAAGCAACGCCTTTCCATACATGATATTGACCTTATTGACTCATTAAATATGGCTGAACTTTTACATGGTAAGAGACCGAATTTACAAGTAATAGGCATGGAGCCGGCTGATTATCTTACTTGGAATGTGGGGTTGTCCCCTAAAGTTCAAGCAAAGTTTGACGATTTTTTAAACGTAGCCCGTAAAGAGATTGCTACTCTTTCACAAGCACAATAGGGGAAATTATGTGTCTTGCAATTCCAGCCAAGATTATTGAATGTTTGGACGACAATATGGTGCGCGCCAGAGTTGGTGAAAGTGAAACCTATCTTACCACCTCAGTTATGCTCTTACCAGAAGCAGTAAGCGTTGGTGATTATATTATTGTCCATGCGGGTTTTGCCTTGCATAAACTTAGAGAAGAAGATGCCCTTGAAACTTTGCGCCTTTATCGTGAAATGACTGTGCAACTTGAAGGCCATGAGGCTGATTTCTAAGCATCAAGGTAAAAGTAATTTTCCTTTTTATATCATCACCTTGCACGTTATCACAAATGCAAAGTGCAAAATACGTTTAACAATTTTATAAAAAACAGTAGGAGGACAGCATGGAGAATAATATTCCCTCACCCCACCGTGGCTCTGAAATAATACTTGGTGATGTGGGTAGACGCTATGCAGCCGGACAAAAACTATCCATTACCGATGAAAACATGGCTATGCTTGCCGCCACATCTGAAAAAGCATCGGAATATGGGCCAGATGTGGCAGATTTTACAGTACAAAGACCAGATATACCAGAAACTGTAAAAGGAACATTAGCTAAGCATTCCACATAAAACTATTCTTAAGTGATATAGTGGCGACTGCTTACCTAATAACACAGTCGCCATTAAGCGCAATAAATACAAATTATTAGCGTGGTAATTTCACAAAAATTCTGCGCCCGTTCTTAATTTTAAAAGGGGTAATTTATGAGTTCAAGCATTGATGAGTTAACCATACACTATGAAGAAGATGGCAGATGTGTTGTTAAAGAAATTGATAAAGCCATCTTGAGCAAAGGAGCTTGGACTACCATACTTTTTCGCTTTCAAGAGTTAAAGGGTGATAGCGATACCTATGGCCCAGACAAATACACCATCCGCCGCTATAGAAAAATAGCTGGTGAATATAAATATCAATCAAAATTTACTATTTCCAGCGCAGACCAAGCCAAAAAAATCATTGAAACCCTAGAAACATGGATTAAAGACGTCAAGTAAGGGTCTGTAATGAGTCGAAATTATTGTTTTATGCTCATTTTTCTATTTTCCATTATTGGAGTATCTTTTCTACCTCCCTTTGCCCTAAAATCATTTTGTATTTTATTTTTATGTGCCTTATTTTTTCTTTCCCTAGCCATTGCCATTAAGGCATCTATTCCTAAATATCTATTTATTATACTATTTTCTTTAGCGTTACCCATAGCAATGCTTGATGGATACTTCACCTTAACCCATGTCACAGCAACATATATTGGCGATGATATATTTAAGCAAGATGCCAATCTTGGGCACACCCTAATACCCAACAAAAATTCAGCGCGCAAACTTTTGTTTGATAAAGAGGTTGTTTACGATGTAACATATACCACTGATAACAAAGGGTATCGTATAACACCCACCCATGAAAATGCAAAGATTGCGGTATTGCTTATGGGGGGGTCATTCACCTTTGGGCAAGGGCTTAATGATAATGAAACTTTTGCTTATAAACTTGCTCAAAACCTTGGGGAAAACTATCAAGTCATAAACTATGGTGTACCAGCCTATGGGCCGCATCAGATGCTTGCAAACATTGAAGCAGGACTACCATATCTTGATAAATATTCACATATTTTAACATATTATACATACATCAAGACTCACGAAGTACGTGCCGCCGGCAGTAAAAGGGCAGAATCCAATGGGCCAAGATATATTTTAGAAAATGGTCAAGCCATCCACAAAGGTTCTTTTGACCAAGACCCACCATTTTTTTGGGAAAGTGGCTTTTGGACCAAATTATCAGGCAATAAACTCTTTGAAAATATAAAAAAATACCTCATCCCTCACTTATTACCCAATAATACCAATGCCAAACGCATGGCTTTAACGGAAGCTATTATCGAAAAGTCTGCCGCAGAAATCAAAAAAATAAATAAAAATAGTATATTTAAAGTGCTGGTATGGCCTCCAAACGCCTTTGAAATGTTTTCTCCAAGCTGGAAGCCCACACCTAGTATACCTGTAATTGACATGAGCACCTGGTTGCCTGATTCGGAACAAAACATGACACCATACCGACTAAAGGACATACACCCAAACGCACATGCCGCCGATTTAGTAGCCAAAGAGCTCACCAACCTTGTAATACAAGATACAAAAGACTTAGTAGCACCATAAATATGAAGGCACCGCGCAATAAAACTATTGATATCAGCCTTCAAGATGGCAAAAATTACTTATCACGTTGCATATGCATAAAAAAAAATGCACCACTCACTCAAGTCATAGATAAAACTATTCAAGGTGACAGTCTGCAAGTGTTAAAACATTTGCCCAAAAATACTGTAGATTTACTCATTGCTGATCCCCCATACAATTTACAAAAAAACTTTCACGGGCAAAACTTCAAACGCTGTTCAGATGAAGAATATGCCACATATACAAATACTTGGATTAAACTTATTAAACCATTACTTAAAGAGCATGCATCCATATATGTTTGCTGTGATTGGCAATCAAGTATAATTATAGGCAATATTTTAAAGCAGCACTTTAATCTACAAAATAGAATCACTTGGCAGAGAGAAAAAGGTCGCGGTGCTCAAAATAATTGGAAAAATGGCATGGAAGATATCTGGTTTGCCACCAATTCCAAAACATTTACCTTTAATGTAGACGCTGTTAAAATAAGACGTAAAGTAATCGCGCCGTATAGAGTTGCGGGTAAGCCCAAAGATTGGGAAGAAACCACACATGGCAATTTTAGAAACACCCATCCTTCAAATTTTTGGGACGACATATCAATACCTTACTGGTCAATGCCTGAAAATACTGCTCATCCCACTCAAAAACCTGAAAAACTCCTGGCAAAGCTTATTCTTGCAAGCTCTAATGCTAATGATATCATCCTTGACCCATTTTTAGGCTCTGGTAGTACATCTGTTGTGGCAAAAAAATTAGGACGACATTACATTGGCATAGAGCATAACGAGCAATACTGTATTTGGGCCGAAAAACGTCTTGAAATGGCAGAACAAAATCAAGAAATTCAAGGTTATACCAATGGTATTTTTTGGGAAAGAAACACGAATAACGCTCAAAAAAAGCTTAAAAAAACAAACAACACGAGCAATACATGCCAAGACTAATCATAGGAATTAGCGGTGCCAGTGGCATGCCGCTTATAAAAACAATACTCAAGCAATTTTCATCCATAAATGAGCTTGAATTACATCTTATAATTTCAAACGGTGCCTTAAAAGTTATGCAAGCAGAGGGAAGGTATAGTATTAAAGATTTTGCTAAACATGCCCAAAGCATACATGGCATAAACAATATGGCAGCTGGCCCTTCCAGTGGATCGTGGCAACATGATGGCATGCTTATATGCCCTTGCTCCATGGCTAGCCTTGCAGCCATAGCCAGCGGACATGGCACAAACCTTATACATCGAGCCGCCGATGTTAGCCTAAAAGAACACCGCCCTTTAATTATTGTGCCACGCGAAACACCATACAACTTAATTCATCTACAAAACATGCAAACGCTCTGCATGGCAGGCGCAACAATTATGCCATTTAATCCATCGTATTACATAAAAAACACATCCATAAAAAGCATGACGCATCACTTCGCTGGACGGTTACTTGACCAATTTAAATTTAAGCACAACCTTTGTGACCGCTGGCAAGAAAATAATTAATGATGATCACATCTTAAGTCAACATCACTGCAGGGAGCCCCGAGAAACGAAGGGCAACACGGCGTACATACTTAACTTACAAAATAATAAACTAAAGTTAACAGTTTAAATTCCTATCAACAAAAATTTCTAAAAAACCCCCTGTGCAATGCATTGTGCGGAGTATTGATACAGGTCAGTGTGCCCACAAAAGGCATGGACTCCCACGCTTCGCTCGGAGTGACAAAAAAACTCCTTCGCGCGTTTAGCAGCAAAGGACTCAAGAAGAATTTGACAGCGGCCTACTTTCCCACAATAAAGACTGCAGTATCATTTTTGGCTTAGATGTATGGAAATAGCAAGGAAAACAAATCTTTTTGAGGGGCGCGGGGTCTTCCCCCGTAACCCGATAAAAAACGCAGTTTGACGCAGTTAAAGCAAAAAAGACGTAGCAAAAATCGGCGATGGAGAGCTTAACTGATGCATGTTCGGAAATGGGGTCAGTGTACCAGCCTCTCCAAATATAAAAACAAAAAGAGTCCTTCGCGCATTTAGCAGCAAAGGACTCAAGAAAAAATTGACAGCGGCCTACTTTCCC
>CAYJIU010000114.1:0-5001 GCA_964370305.1 uncultured Desulfovibrionaceae bacterium | reverse complement strand
AATACGTGCGTTTCAAAAGTTGATTTTGACGACGCCACAGGGAAAAAGGAAAATATCGCAACAGTGTCAAAAAGCCAAAAACACTCAACATGCAATAATATTAGGATAAATACTATACATAAAAATCAAATATACGACTTTCTGAATTAAAGTAGGAAATGTTTTTATATAACAAGTCAGACTACCACCACTTCAGTGGATAATTACCATGACCAGTCACGCGGGTAATAATAATACCAACCCCCACAACCATCCCCGCCCCCAATAGACACGGAGTCACAGCATAAAGATAGCCAAGGTCATGGATAGCCTCATCGCCCACCACAGCAAGCAAGGCCGAAGCTCCACCCGGAGGGTGCAAAGTTTTGGTCAAGGTCATAAGTAATATGGCTGAAGAAACAGCAGTACACACAGCTGCAACGGGGATTGACCCAAACACAATTTGGCACGTAACCCCTGCAAGGGCTGAAACAAAATGCCCGCCAAGCACATTGCGTGGCTGAGCCAATGGACTTGCTGGTACCCCAAAAACCAAGACCGCAGACGCCCCAAAGGAAGCCATGAGCAAATGCGCATCATAGGCTTGAAAATAATAATAATCGGCCAGAGCAATGCATAGCATGCAGCATGATGAGCCCACCCATGCCCAAAAGGCCTCAATTATTTTTTGCCTTTTAAGTGTAATTTTCTTATGCAGCATAGCTACTTACGTTGTTTAAAATGTTTTATTTTGTTCCCATTGCCAAGCTGTGCTCAAAATATACTTAATGTCTATATATTGTGGTTGCCAGCCAAGAACTTCTAAGGCTTTGTTATTGTTTGCATATAGTCTGGCTGGGTCTCCGGCTCTGCGCTTTGCCAATATGGTGGGGCATTTTTTACCTGTTATTTCTTCAGCAGCAGCAATAATTTCTTTAACGCTAATGCCAACGCCAGTGCCAAGATTGATGTATCCCACATAATTATTTAACTTTTCCAAAGCCAAACGATGCGCAAGGGCTAAGTCATCCACATGGATGTAATCCCTAATACAAGTACCATCCTTAGTGTCATAATCGGTGCCAAAAACGTGGATATTTTCGCGTTCACCGCTGATAGCTTTTAAAACTAAGGGGATTAAATGCGTTTCTGGAGTATGGCTTTCACCTATCAAGCCATCAATGCTACAACCAGCGGCATTAAAATATCTTAATGCTATGTATTTTAAGCCATAAGCTGTATGGTAATCAGCAAAAATTTGCTCAATCATTAGCTTACTTTTACCATATGGATTAATGGGCACTTGCGGATGATTTTCATCAATGGGCAGGTATTGTGGCTCACCATATGTAGCACAAGTGCTTGAAAAAACAATTTCTTTAACATCAAACTCCAGCATGATATCAAGTAAGTTTAGACTGCCTATCACATTGTTTTGATAGTATTTTTGCGGATGTTCAACACTTTCACCCACATAAGCAAAGGCTGCAAAATGTATAACAGACTTTATTTTATTTTTTTGAAAAATAGTCCTCAAGGAGCTTTTATCCATGAGGTCTGCCTGAACAAACGTGGCCCGCTTGTCCACTGCCTGTTCGTGGCCGTATATGAGGTTGTCAGCAACAATGCAATCATAACCATTGTTTAGCAAATGTTTGGTGGTATGTGAGCCGATGTAGCCAGCTCCACCTACAATTAATATCATGTTTGACCTCTTGCTCAAGTTTGATATTGCTACGACAAAACTTGACAGAAAAAAAGCAATTTCGCATAGTGACGCAGCGGATATATTTTGAAGATTTCAATTAATAGCATAATTTCTTGATAAAGAGCTTAAGTACTAGAGTATTCGGGCTTTTGTCAACTTACAAAAGGGTGCATTTATGCCTTGTTATTTAGTCACAGGTGGTGCTGGGTTTATAGGTTCATGCCATGTTTTACAAAGTCGCAAGCATGGGGCTAGAGTGGTTAATCTAGATAAACTCAGTTATGCCGGTAATATGGACAATCTTTCTGCCGTAGCTCATGATCCTGAACATATTTTTGTGCATGGTGATATTGGCAATGAAGAGCTTGTACGCAATCTTTTGCAATTGTATAAACCAGATGCCATTATCAATTTTGCGGCAGAATCGCATGTGGATCGTTCCATTCATGATCCCGATGCCTTTATTCGTACCAATGTGCTTGGCACTTGCGTTTTATTGCGTGAATGTCTCAATTATTGGTACGGTTTGGAAGGGGATAAAAAAAATAATTTTCGCTTTTTACATGTATCCACCGATGAAGTTTTTGGTAGTCTTGGGCTAAGTGACCCAGCCTTCACTGAAGAAACACCCTACGCGCCCAACAGCCCTTACTCTGCGTCCAAAGCCTCTAGCGATCATTTGGTACGCTCATTTCACGAAACATACGGCCTACCCATACTCATAACCAATTGTTCAAATAATTATGGCCCGCGCCAATTTCCGGAAAAACTTATCCCATTAATAATTTGCAATGCCTTGGACGGAAAAACCTTACCCATCTACGGAAAAGGAGAAAATATTCGCGATTGGCTGCATGTGGAAGATCACTGCGCTGCCATTGAAATGGTTTTGCAACGTGGTCAAGTGGGACGCACCTATAATATTGGTGGACGCGCCGAGCGCACCAATTTACAAGTAGTACACAGCATTTGCGCCGCTCTTGATGATTTTATGCCCAAGACACACGGTAATTATGCCTCACTTATTAGTTATGTTAGCGATCGCCCCGGTCATGATTTCCGCTATGCCATAGATTGCAGTCGCATTGAAACTGAGCTTGGCTTTATACCCACCCATAGTTTTGATGAAGGTATTCTAGAAACCGTACGCTGGTATTTAGAAAATCAAGATTGGGTTGAACGAGCAAGGAGTGGAGCTTATCAAGACTGGCTAAATCGCAACTATACAAAGAGATAATATGAAAGAACGCAAAGGAATTTTACTGGCCGGCGGCTCTGGTACGCGCCTATACCCGCTTACTTTAAGCATAAGCAAACAGCTTATGCCCATATATGATAAGCCTATGATATATTATCCTTTAAGTATATTGCTCCAAGCCGGTATACGCGATGTTAGTATCATTTCAACTCCAGAACATTTGCCACTTTTTCAAGCATTACTTGGCGATGGCAGTGCATGGGGTTGCGAATTTAGATACATAGTGCAGCCGTCGCCAGATGGCCTTGCGCAATCATTTTTGCTTGCTAGGCCATATATAGAAGGCCACCCCTCTTGCTTAGTGCTTGGAGATAATATTTTCTTTGGGCACAATATGGATGCGCTCTTGCAAGATGCCAGCGAGCAAACCAGCGGAGCCACTATATTTGGATATCACGTCAATGATCCTGATCGCTACGGTGTGGTAGAGTTTGATGAACAAAAACGCGTCCTAAGTATTATCGAAAAACCAGAAAATCCACGCTCAAACTACGCTGTGACCGGACTTTATTTTTATGACCAAGATGTGGTTGAAATTGCAGCGGCAGTGAAGCCTTCGGCCAGAGGTGAGCTTGAAATTACCGATGTTAACAGTGCTTATTTAGAACGTGGAGATTTAAAGGTAACACTTCTAGGACGTGGTATTGCTTGGCTTGATACCGGCACTCATGACTCACTCTTAGCGGCATCATCCTATGTACAGGCCATGCAAACACGTCAAGGTCTATATGTGGCTTGTCCAGAAGAAATAGCTTGGCGCAAAGGTTTTATTGATACAAATCAGCTTCGCGCTTGCGGTATAAACTTATGCAAATCTGCCTATGGTGAATACTTGTTGGAATTGGCTGACGGAAGCAAAGGTTTATAATTTTCAATGAAAAAAAATACCCAAAACATAACAAAAAAACTAGCTCTTGTTTTGGGCATGCACCGTAGCGGCACAAGCTTAATTTCAAGATCTCTTAAAATTTTTGGGGCTGAGCATGGCAATAATTTGCTCCCCTTTACCCAAGGTAATGCCAAGGGCCATTGGGAAGATCAAGATTTTTACGTCTTAAATGAAGAAATGTTAAACAGCGTAGGCAAAACTTGGAACTCAGCTTTACCCATAACTAATGATGATTTAATACTATTATGTGAAAAAGGGTATTTAGATAAGGCCACAAGCTTAGTTGAGTCCAAGTTAGCAAACATAGATTTCTTTGCCCTCAAAGAACCGCGGATTACAAAATTATTGCCCTTTTGGCACAAAGTTTTTGAATTTGTCCCCACGATATATTATATTTTTGCCATTAGAAATCCCATAAGCGTAGCAAATTCTTTACAAAATCGTAGCAATATACCGATTGAGAAAGGGCTTTTGCTTTGGTATAGTTATAATGCCTACGCTCTACTAACTTTAAGGCATAAAAAAATTACTTTTGTGGATTATGACAGCTTTTTGCAAGATCCACAGATGCAGCTAGAAAATATATCAACTGCCCTTAATATCAAGCCAAATGAACAGGAGCGGGCAATGTTTTTGGAAAATTTTTTAGATAAAAACTTGCGCAATTTTAACCATAATGAAACACAGCAGTACCTGAACCATAAAAAATATTATCTAAAGTTTTATCGCCATCTCTTGCGTCATCTCAAGCAAAATTACCTTGATGACGATTTTTTTGCTGTCTATGAGCATGATGTTATATATAATACTCTGGAACAAATGAATGTAAATACCAACAAATAAAGGAGATAGTATGGAAATTAGTATTACTTATTGTTCAATGTGAAATTATGAACCACGGGCAACCAGTTTGGCTGCCAAAATTGAAGCCGCTCTTGGTTTTGATGTGACGCTCATTCCGGGTAGTGGTGGGGTCTTTGATGTAAAAGTTAACGATGGCCTAGTATATTCAAAATCAGCCACGGGTGAATTCCCCAATGAAGATACGTTGGTTAAAGAAATGCTAGCAGCGTACCAATAGGTCAAGAAAATCAAAAAAGCCGTGAAATAGTTTCACGGCTTTTTTATTTTTATACACAATAATTTAACCAGCAAAGCCGCTAGATT
>CAYJIU010000113.1:0-5017 GCA_964370305.1 uncultured Desulfovibrionaceae bacterium | reverse complement strand
TTGAATGCCATTCAAGCGCTCTCCCAACTGAGCTACACCCCCGTTGTTGAAAGGGCAATTTGCCCTAGGGTGGGGTACTTTGTCAAGAGGAAATTTTGCTGAAGGGATTTTTTTTGATTTTGGCCAGTGGTGATACAGAGTACGAAGCCTAGGTGATTTTACTTGCGGTTATGTGTGGATATGGCTAAATATGAGGCATGATGCAGCGACCAGAAGCAAAGACTATCCCCGTAACACCAGGTGTATATTTATTTAAAAATGCGCAAGGGCGTATTTTATACGTGGGCAAGGCTCGTGTTTTGCGTAAGCGTTTACTATCGTATTTTCGTGAGGATGGTTTGCCGCTTAAAACGCAAGCCATGTTGCGTCACGCCACATCGGTGGACACTCTTTCCACCAATACCGAAAAGGAAGCCTTGCTCCTTGAAGCAAGTCTTATCAAGAAGCATCGTCCGCATTATAATATTGTCCTTCGTGATGATAAGCAGTATGTATTATTTAAGATTTCGCGTAAGCATGATTTTCCGCGTTTGGAGATTGTACGCAGTGCCAGACGGGATAAGGCTTGGTATTTTGGGCCCTTTACCTCAGCCACTGCTGCCCGAGAAACTTGGAAGTTATTGCATAAGGCTTTTGCCTTGCGTCGTTGTACAGATCGTGCCATGAAAAACCGCACCAGAGCTTGTTTGTACCATTTCATGGGGCAATGCCCAGCACCTTGTATGCATTTAATTACAGCAGAAGATTATGCTAAAAATGTGCAAAAGGTTGTAGATGTGCTTTCTGGGCGCACTGGTAGTTTATTGCATGAGCTGCAAGAAGAAATGCTTATAGCTTCCGATGCGTTAGAGTTTGAACGGGCGGCGATTTTGCGTGATCAGGTACAGGCGGTTAGGCGCACTGTGGAGCGACAATCTGCCGTCTTGCCAAGCGGTGGAGATATGGATGTTATTGGTCTGCACGCGGCGGAAAGGGGCATGGCTCTTGGCATATTATTTGTGCGTGAGGGGCTGCTCATGGATGGGCGTACATATTTTTGGAGCGGGCTTGATTTTGATGATAGTCCGGAGTTAATGTTGTCTTTTTTGGCTCAATTTTACGGAGCCATAACCCCACCAGCACGCATTATCCTGCCATGGCTGCCTGCAAATGAAGACGATGGGCATATGCTGGCAACGCTTGCTCAAAGCCTTACCGATATCCGTGGTGGTTTGGTGCGTATAGTTGCGCCCCGCAGTGCAGAGGAAAATAGCCTTGTGGATATGGCCTCAGCCAATGCCCGTGAGGAAGGTATGCGCCGCAAAGAGCAGCCTATGGATGAGCGTTTAGCCAAGGCCTTGCATTTAACCTATGCTCCTCATCGTATTGAATGTGTTGATGTTTCGCATACTTCTGGCAAGCAAACTCGTGTGGGTATGGTGGTTTTTGAGGATGGTAAGGCGCAAAAGTCGGCTTATCGCAATTATGCCATGCCCGACAGTGACGGCGATGATTACGCAACGCTTGCGGCATGGGTTTTGCGGCGTTTGGAATCTGGCCCACCGTGGCCTGATTTATTGCTTATTGACGGCGGTAAGGGGCAGTTAAGTGCAGTTGGTCGAGCCTTGAAGGAGGCCGGGCAAGACGGGCTTTTTGCTCTTGCATCCATTGCCAAGGCGCGCCATGATGATGGGCGGGCCGATAGGCGAGCTGGCAATGTGAGTGATCGCATATTTCTACCTGAGCGTAGCAATCCCTTACCTTTACGTGAAGGGTCGCCGGAGTTGCTTTTTTTACAGTATATACGTGATTGCACACATAATTTTGCTCTTGGGCGGCATCGTAAAGCAAGGAGTGGGGCGGCATTATCCAGTGAACTTATGCGCATTTCCGGTGTGGGCATGGCCACAGCCAAGCTTTTGTGGGAGCATTTTTCAAGTATTGATGAAATGCGCAAAGCCTCTGAAGCTGATTTACAAAAAATTCCCGGTATTGGTAAGATAAAAGCCAAGACCTTGCGCGAAAAATTGCAAAAACTATAAATTGAGACCTCTGTACACTGTTTTTAAATAAAAATTTCTCATAAAAATTGTAGAATTATTTTTTGTCCAAGTTTTGCCTGTGCAAAGGCTTAAAATTGTATAAAGTTTCTATTCACCATCTTCGAGGTTTAAAATTCTAAATTGAAAATCCATGTTGTCATCCTTATAAGCATCGTAGCGTAAAATGGAGGCTATGCTATTATCCTTGTTAAAAGTGAGCACCGATGGCTTGATTTTGCATATATCTTCTGGGGAGTTAACAAACTCTGACGCACCGATGATTATTTCATCACCCACTTGGCAATGTCTTGCAGCTGCCCCATTTAATACGCAACAATTGGAGCCAGCTTCCCCAAATATTACATAGGTTGAGATGCGTGAGCCATTGGATTTATTCCAAATTTCTACAAATTCAAGGGGATATATTCCAGCCTTTTTGCAATGCAGAGGGTCAAGGGTGATGGAACCTTGATAGTTTAGTGAACTGTCGGTCACGTGAATACCGTGTAATTTTGCACGAATAATTTTAATCATTTTTCAGCCTTACAACGTTTATTTTTTGGCATCTGTATACTTTTTGGGATTATATGTAAAGAGAATGTATACCGTTTTTGTAGGTAATAAATTCAAATCCCCTTTCTCCTTGACTTATGTCTTAAGCTCGCATAGACATTGCAAGCTATTTCAAAATTAAAAATAGGTGATTTATGTCAAAAGTTATAACACGTTTTGCGCCAAGTCCCACCGGACATTTGCATATTGGCGGAGCCCGCACGGCTATATTTTGCTGGCTGCTTGCTCGTCACTTTGGGGGTGAATTCATTTTGCGTATTGAGGATACTGACCTTGAACGCTCAAAACAAGAATACACCGACTCAATCCTTGCATCCATGACTTGGCTTGGGCTTGATTGGAATAAAGAACCCATCTACCAGACCACACGAACAGAAATATACAATAAATACGTGGATATGATGCTTGAAAGTGGCCACGCCTATTGGTGTTCTTGCACTCCAGAAGAAGTGGATGCCATGCGCGAAGAAGCTAAGGCCAAAGGCCTAAAGCCTCGCTATAATGGTAAATGTCGTGAAAAAAACGTGGGAGCAGGGTCTGGTCATTGTGTACGCCTCAAAGCCCCGCTTACGGGCAAGGTGATTTTTGATGATATGGTCAAGGGCATTATTTCTGTAGATGTGGGTGAACTTGATGATATGATCGTGCGCCGCTCCGACGGCATGCCTACCTATAATATGGCTGTGGTGGTTGATGACCACGATATGGAAATTAGTCATGTAATTCGAGGTGATGACCATGTTTCCAATACTCCACGCCAGATATTAATTTATAACGCGCTCAATTTACCCTTGCCGCGCTTTGGGCATGTCCCCATGATTTTGGGGCCAGATAGACAAAAATTATCTAAGCGGCACGGAGCAAGGGCTGTCATTGAATATGAACAAGATGGCTTGTTGCCAGAAGCCTTGGTGAACTATCTGGTGCGCCTTGGCTGGTCGCATGGCGATCAAGAAATTTTTGGGCAAGATGAGCTTATAAAACTTTTTGATGGCAACAACTTAAATGCCGCCGCCTCTGCCTTTGATCCCGATAAGTTACAATGGTTAAATGGTCATTATATCCGCACCTTGCCTGCTGAAGATGTGACAAAGAGGGTTATGCCCTTTGTGCAGGCTTTGGGCTTTGATGATGTTGGCGCGCAAGCACTATGTACCATGGTGGGGCTATTTCGAGAGCGAGCCGCAAACTTGGTGGATCTAGCAAATGCTCTGCGGCCCATGTTGGTCAAAAGCGTAGACTTACATTATGATGATGCAGCTTTAAAAAAGACTCATAGCGTGGAAAGTTCTGCTTTAATTGAACAGCTTATGGATAATTTTGTGCAATGTGATGACTTTGAGCCACAAAAAATTGAAGGCATTATTCATGGCTTTGTGGAAGAAAAAGGGCTTAAATTTAAGCAAGTGGGGCCGCCTTTGCGTGTGGCATTACTTGGGTATATGGGTGGGCCGAGTTTGCCTGAGGTCATGGCTACTCTTGGTAAGGATGAGAGTCTTGCGCGTTTGAAGCGTTTTTGTTCACAGTGAGTTGGTCAAAATCCTTGAAATTAGAATAGTGGGTGGGCATGACATGGGCCATATAAATTTATTGCCAGATGCCTTGCTTATGTGTATGTTGTGCGTCTCACATCACATTCGTGATAAAAACAAAAATAGAGGAGAAAAAGAGGATGAAATTTGCTAAGTACGTATTTTTATTTGTATTTGCTGTAATGGCTTTTAGCGTTACCCCAGCCCTTGCAGCTGAACCCATCAAAATTGGTGTTTACTTGCCCCTTACCGGACAAAATGCTTTTGGTGGACAACTTGAGCTTGAAGGTATTCAACTTGCTAACAAACAAGTTTCAAGCATCTTAGGCCGTCCAGTTGAGCTTGTAGTTGTGGATAATAAGTCTGATAAAGTTGAAGCAGCAAACGCTGTAAAACGTTTAGTAGAGCGTGATAAAGTTAATGCTATTATCGGCACTTATGGTTCATCATTAGCCATGGCCGGTGGTGAAGTGGCTGAAAAAGCCAAAACCCCTGTGGTAGGAACTTCCTGCACCAGCCCCTTGGTAACTCAAGGTAAAAAATACTATTTCCGTGCTTGCTTTATTGACCCATATCAAGGTCTTGGCGCAGCACAATATGCATATGAAAACTTAGGTTACAAAAAAGCCGCCATCCTTATGGACGTTGCCAATGACTACGCTGTTGGCCTTGGTGCTTTCTTTAAGCGTTCATTCACCAAACTTGGTGGTGAAATTGTTAGTGAAATGAAGTATAGCTCAGGCGATACAGATTTCACAGCTCAACTCACTGAACTTATTGCTAAAAAGCCTGATATCGTTTTCATGCCAGCTTACTTTGCAGAAGGTGCTATCATCATGAAGCAAGCTCGTGAGCTTGGTGCAACCTTCCGTCTTATGGGTGCTGATGCTA
>CAYJIU010000112.1:0-5030 GCA_964370305.1 uncultured Desulfovibrionaceae bacterium | reverse complement strand
CATATAAAGAACCATAACGCCCATTTCATAGGTGCGCCCACAATAGCGCACAGTATCTAGAAAGGATAACCAAAACTTATTAACCTTGGGCACAGCAAAAACACCCTCTTGGCGCGCACGATGACGCAAATGTTCCATGAGGGATGCAATATCAATATTATTGGGGCAGCGCAGTGAGCACGTGGCGCAAGAAAGACACATGGCAAGAGAGCGTGATTTTAACACTCTATCCCAGTTCCCCAATTGTAAATGACGTAAAATTTGATGTGGTTGCAGGTCATAGCAAAATGATGCTGGACATCCTGCTGTACAGTTTCCGCATTGGTAACATGTACGAACACTTGTTCCGCAGGCCTTTTCCAAAGCATCTAAATCTTGCTCGAAGTTGGCGGTGTGATGGTTTTGTGTATCCATATTATGTCTCCATTTCAACTAACATGCTTTTGACATGGCAAAAAAATATACACAAAAGAGCACAAGGCAAGTACTTTATATACCAGATTATGGTGGTGTACAAGTGAAAAAGCTAATAATTTTTTTGTTTTAAACCAAAGAATTTTTTTTAAATTTAGTAAGTTATATCAATGTGATTTGCATGGTGCCAACTGGTATTTTTTGATGATATACCAAGACTTTGCCATTTTTTTATCAAACTATTTTTATGGCCACTAAAAAAACCTTGGCATTGATGGGGGAGGGTAATGCTTTTTATAGGATAATGTTTAATGCTTGTGCTAATATATTCAAATAATGCTTGAGCCTTAACGATACTGCCTAGAGCTGGATGCCTTGGGCCTGCTAGGATGGCTTTTTCAAGGCCTTCTTCTGGGGCAAGGCCCATGCGAATAACCATGGCATGGTGAGCATTGGCCATAAGTAAGGCTTGGGCAAGGGTGGTTACGGTTTGGTCTAAAGCCCAAGGGGTATATTGTTTTTCTGCCCAGAGACTCGCTAGTTCGGTGCCTTTGATCACCTGACAAGGGTAGAATCGCAAAATTTTTGCACCGCTGAGTAGGGCTGTTTTGGTGTCTTGTAAAAAAATTTCCGCATGCACTCCTGGCATGCCGGGCATAAGTTGTACGCCAAGGTCTAGGCTGTGTTCATGAATTAAAGCACAAGCCTCCTTGGCAATTTGCCCATTGTAGCCACGCTTACTTTGGATGAGGGCTTGGTCGTTAAAACTTTGAACGCCAAGTTCAACCATGTTAAAACCAGCGTCTTGCAATAATTGGAGTATATTCATATTGATGCAGTCAGGGCGAGTGGAGCATCTTGCTCCAATTATGTGTTTTGCATGTATTTGCTCATGTACAAAATCGCAACATAATTTTAGCTCATAGTCGCCAAGAGCTGTGAATGTACCACCAAAAAATCCAAGCTCGGGTGGTGGTTTTTGCTCAGCATATCTTTGTTTTAATAATTTTTTTGTATCCGCAAGTATGGTGCTAATATTTTTTAGCTTTGTGCCGCTTTGTAGCTCTTGAGCGCAAAAAATGCAGCGTGTTTTGCAACCCGCAAAAGGGATAAAAATCGGCCAGATGGGGCTTAGTTGATTTTTTTTGCTGAACCAAGGTAGAGAAATTTGCATAAAATGTTGCCAAAATAAAATTAATTTTAAAATCTTGTATAAGTTTAGACTTTTTTTAACGAATTGAATATATAAAAAATTCTTGCTCATGTCAGCAAAAATTTATGTAGGTTGCGCGGTATTTATCAAAAAAAAACAACAAAGTGCAAAAAAATCCTTGCATACAAGGGGTATGCAGAGTATATTCCAACAAGCCAAGATTTTGGATTGTTTTTTCATTGCTGAATGTACCATCATAAAAGTCTTGCAATGGTAGTATGCTACCCTTAAAAATGTTGACAAAGTCAGCATGAGAAAAGTGGCACAAATGCCGTAAGGGGTTTCGTAAAATAGGGCGTCTACTGTATATGGCTTTTTGTGGCGAAGTAATGGATAAATATAAAAAACTATTTTATGGATTTGGAGGACGTTATGGGGAAGACATTGACAAAAGCTGAAATTGTCGAAGCAATTTATGAAAAAACTGACAAAAATCGCTCTGATGTTAAAAACATAGTGGAAAAACTTTTGGAAATTATGAAGGGCTCCATAAAGAAGGATGATTCTTTACTTGTGAGCGGTTTTGGTAAGTTTGAAGCTTATGATAAGAACGCACGTAAGGGGCGTAATCCTCAAACGGATGAAACTATTACGCTTGCTCCTCGTAAAGTAGTTGTATTCCGCCTTTCACGTAAGTTCCGCACTGAACTAAACGGTAAATAATATTGTTTGATTAAAGCCCTAATACTATGTGTTGGGGCTTTTTAATTTACCATGTTTTACATGAATTTGTGTATTTCAAATTCCATAAAGGAATTTATTGCACAAATTTACTTGCGTTGAACTGTGTTTTTTGAACTCGGTATTTAAACAAAGCTTGACATATAAGTTTCATTTAAGTACAGGGTTTTTTGTGCAAGGGGAGTAACCGGGTTCTTGAGACCTAGGCAACGTCAACAGCATGACATTAAAAAGTCTGGCGTTGCCCTTGATTATTCAAGTGGTAAGACCTTCACGGCAAACTGCCGGGAAGGTTTTTTTATTTCCCGGCGCATACCATAAGGTTTACATTGGCAGTCTTAAAAAACTTGTAATTGTTTTTTGAGTAGCTATGTAAGCATAAGTGAGGACAATATGGAAACAAATTCACTCTTAGCCCAGCACTCTATTTGGGAAATGGTAATATTTCTTGGCTGTGTATTTTTCTTTCTGTGGTTAGATTTGCATAGCCATCGAGATAATAAGGCCATCAGCGTAAAAAATGCCATGATGTGGTCTGCCCTTTGGGTAACGCTATCTATGCTCTTTGCCGGGTACATAACTTGGGAATTTAGCTTTGAGCCAGCACAATTATTCATTGCCGGTTATTTATTGGAGCTATCACTTGCTGTGGATAACTTGTTTGTTATTATGGCAATTTTTGGTTCTTTTGGCGTGCGTGATGAATACCAACATCGCATTTTATACTATGGTATATTGGGTGCGCTCATTATGCGCTTTATCTTTATCATTGCCGGCACAAGCCTTGTACAAGCTTTTGGTAACTATGCCTTGGGTGTTTTTGGTATATTTATTTTGTGGACGGCATGGAAGATGTGGCAGCAAATGGGTGCGCACACACAGGCCATTGAAGATTATTCTGAGCATTGGTCTGTGCGCATTACACAACGCTTTATCCCTGTACACCCTCATGTGGAAGGTGAAAAATTCTTTGTGCGTGTTGGTGCAGAGCAGGGCGGTAAGGGTATTCTTAAGGCAACACCACTATTTTTGTGTTTGATTGTTGTTGAAATGTCTGATGTTATGTTTGCTTTTGATTCTGTGCCAGCTATTATTGCCATCACCAGTGACCCATTTCTTGTATACACCAGTAATATTTTTGCTATTTTGGGTCTGCGCTCCATGTACTTTATGTTGGCTGCGGCTAAACGTTATTTGCGCCACTTGGAAAAGAGCGTTGTGGCCATCTTGGCCTTTATTGGTATTAAGATGATGCTTATGGTTACTGGTGTGGTGCATATGCCGGCTATGGCTAGTTTGGCTGTAGTTGGTTCTTTGTTATTTATTGGTATTGCCGCATCATTTTTGCCAGAAAAGAAAGAAGCTGAATAAAAAATACGCACGAATAACTTGCGTAGCATACTTTTTTGGCGATTTTATGACATAAAAAAATGGTTCTTCAAGCGGCGACTAACGAAATTTTTCTATAAGAAAAATTTCGCATGCCGTAAAATAAGCCAGAATTAACTTCTGGCGACCCCAAAGGGGTATTTGGAGGCAACGTGCCTTTCTGAAAAGCGCATGGAAATGCGTTTTTCGCATCGACTAGTTTGGAATGATTGAAAAGGCGGTTGCATTGCAACCGCCTTTTATAGTTTCAAAAACAATTATTACAAAGAGTAATCTTAATAAACGCCTTGTTGGATCATGGCGTCAGCTACTTTGCGGAAGCCTGCAATATTACCACCAAGTACATAGTCACCTGGGCAGTCAAACTCTTGAGCAGTTTGGCTAGCTGAGGTGAAGATGCCCTTCATAATACCTTTTAATTTTTCATCAACTTCGTTAAAACTCCAAGCTTGCATGCTGGAGTTTTGGGCCATTTCAAGCTGGCTTGTGGAAACACCACCAGCATTGGCGCATTTGCCTGGGCCGTAAGCAATTTTAGCTTCTTTAAATACTTCAATGGCTTCTGGAGTTGAAGGCATGTTTGCACCTTCACTTACTAAGTAGCAACCATTTTTTACAAGTATTTTTGCATCTTCGCCAGTGAGCTCATTTTGAGTGGCACTAGGGAAGGCCAAATCGCAGTTTATATGCCATACAGGATGTTGATTTTTTGGATAATCCTTAGCAGGAATATATTTAGCATCTGGGCAAAGCTCCGCATAGCGGGTAAGGGATGCGCGCTCAACTTCTTTTACCTGTCTTAGCGCTTCAAGACTAATGCCTTTGGGTTGATAGATTGTGCCGCGTGAATCGCTAAGGGTAACGGCTTTTGAGCCCAACTGATTTAGCTTTTCAATGGTATACATGGCCACATTGCCGGAACCAGATACAGCGGCGGTAGTGCCTTTAATGTCCTTGCCAATGGCATTGAGCATATTTTCAGCAAAGTATACGCAGCCATAACCTGTGGCCTCGGTGCGTACTAAGGAACCACCCCAAAGCAGACCCTTGCCTGTGAGAACGCCGTCAAATCTAGAGGTAAGGCGTTTGTATTGGCCAAAAAGATAGCCGATTTCACGCGCACCAACGCCAATATCACCGGCAGGAACGTCAATGGTATTACCAATAATCTTAGACAATTCGGTCATAAAGGCTTGGCAAAAACGCATAACTTCGTAATCACTTTTACCCTTGGGGTCAAAGTCACTACCGCCTTTTCCGCCGCCGATGGCAAGGCCGGAAAGGCTATTTTTGAAAATTTGTTCAAAACCAAGGAATTTTAAAATACTTTGGT
>CAYJIU010000111.1:0-5433 GCA_964370305.1 uncultured Desulfovibrionaceae bacterium | reverse complement strand
ATCCATGCCTTTAAAAACTGGATAACTTCTCAGTTTTTTTAAATCGGAATCACGTGGAGTTCCACCGGTGACGGTGGTTTTTTTTGAGTGTACTCACTAAAGGTATTATAACTTAATATCTAGCTCTTTCATTTTCAACCAAAGTTGCTTTCTTGTAATTCCCAAATGTTGAGCGGCGAGCATCTTTTTACCGCCAGTATGCTTGAGGGCTTCTAAAATACTAGCACGTTCTACTTTAGCCCTAGTTTCAGAAAGCGTTAGACTGTTAGTATTATCGTCTTGTTGCTCATTTAGTGAAGCCATTGGAGCTGAGCGCATAGCATGTTCACGGATACGTTCTGGTAACTCTGCCACGCGAATAACATCGGTACTGGCAAGTATAATTGCACTTTCAATACTATTACGCAGTTCACGCACATTGCCGGGATAGGGGTAGGTATACAGAGCTTGTCTTGCCTCATCAGAGAGTTGCAATTTGCGGTTGTGGGCGGTACAAAATTTTTCCATAAAGTAGGCAACAAGCAGTTGAATATCATCGCCACGCATATTAAGTGGTGGTAAATGTATGGGCACTATGTTGATACGATAATATAAGTCCTCACGGAAAGTTCTTTGAGCCATGGCTTCTTCTAAATTCTTTGCAGTGGCAAAAATCATATGCACTTGCACTTTATGCGCAACATTGCTGCCTACAGGGGTTATTTCTTGATCTTCCAGTACGCGCAAAAGTTTTGCCTGCACGGATAGGGGCATTTCTCCAAGCTCATCAAAAAAAATAGTCCCTCCATTGGCGGCATCAAATTTGCCCTTACGCGCAACTTGCGCGCCGGTGAATGCCCCTTTTTCATGGCCAAAAAGCTCTGATTCTAATAATTGCTCAGGAAGAGCAGCACAATTTATTTTTATAAAAGGTTTTGCTGCTCTGCTACTTAGATTATGTAAGGCAGAAGCCACTAGCTCCTTTCCTCCTCCGCTTGGCCCAAGAATAAGCACGGGTACACATGCATCAGCAACGGAGTGGATACGCTCAAAAACTTTTAACATGGCGGGGCTTTTGCCAATAAACTGTTCACCACGTTCATAACGTAGCCGAATATTTTCTTTTTTTAAGTCTAAATATTTGAAATACCTTGCAACAGCAATGAGCAGGCCGTCACTTTGAAAGGGCTTACATAAAAAATCAAAAGCCCCTTCTTTTATGGCTTGTACAGCCAACTCGACCTCGGGAAAAGCAGTTATAATTATAGTGCCTAAATCGGGCTTATATTCGCGAACATGCTGCAAAAGTTCAAGTCCACTCATGCCTGGCATGCGCAAATCGCTTATCATTAAGTCAAAATTACTTTTAGCTAGCAATAATAGTGCATCTTCTGCGCAGTTGGCTGTTTGCACTTCATATCCGGATTTCTGGAGAGTATGCTGCATACCTAAGCACATGGAGAGCTCGTCTTCCACCAATAGTATTGAATGGGTTCCCATATAAATCTCTTAATTATTAAGGTTAATTTGTGGTTAAAGGGATTTTAATTTCAAAAACTGCCCCTGTATAACATTGTCCTTTATGCTCAAGCGAAGAGTCTGGTATAATTTTTAATGATCCACCATGCTGGGCAATTATGGTGCTTGATACGGCAAGTCCTAACCCAGTGCCTTTACCTTCAGGCTTAGTGCTAAAAAATGGATTGAATATTTTTTCTTGCATATCCTTACTTACCCCTAGGCCGGTGTCAGCAACAATTATAAATAATTGCTGTTCGTTGATATATGATTGCAAAAGTACGGATGATTTTTTTGGATTATTGGTGGCGGATTCTTTGATGGAGTAATCCGCATTTAATATTAAGTTTAATAAAACTTGCTCAATTTTATCAGGGTCTAGCTGTACAGTTGGCATGTTCGGCATAATATCTGTATGGATGCTTATACCATGCTTATTCAATGTAAATTCGGCTAAGTTTTGACAATGAGTGAAGATGTTCTCAATGGATGTTGAACGTATGGAGAGAGGAGACGGTCTTGCAAAGCGTAAGAAAGAGTTGACGGTATTACGTATTTTTTCAAGACTTTCATGGATGACGCTTACATGTTGCTGGCGTACTTCTTCGCTCATGTCGCCTTCACATAGGTTTTGAAAGCAGAGTATGGTTCCGCCAAGGGGATTGTTGATTTCATGAGCAAGGCCCGAGGCCAATTGGCCAACAGTAGCCATTTTTTCTGCCTGAATCATTCTTTCAATACTCTGTAAGCGTTCTTTTTCCACTTGGTGCAAACGGTCAAGCATCCATACAAAACTATTTTGTAGCTCTCCAATTTCATCATTACGCTTTGGCAGTTGGGGCAAATCGCGCTTTACTGCGCCTTGTAAAGTGATGGTATTCATATTGTCGGTAAGTTGCTGTATGGGAGCTACAAAATGCCTGCCTGCAAGCCAAACTACACCAATGGATGCCAAGAGAAACAACGCAGCCAACATAATAACTTCATTGCGTAAATCAGCATTATAAGCATACATTTCATTGAGGGAAAAATCAATTTGGCATAAACCCCAAAACTTTGATCCTATGGCAAGGGGTACAGTAATGCGCAAAATATACTGCTCTGCATCGGTGTAAACTTCTTCAATAAACTCTTTTTTGTTTTTAAGTAGTAATGATATTTGGTGATTATCATAAATTTTACCATACTCTCGTAAGGTATTATGGGCTTGTACTTGCCCTTTAGCATTAAGGATAAAAAAGTTCCTCATACGTGGATCAAGGCGCATCATATCTGCCATAAAATATTCTAGGTATTCACTCATGCCTGCTGCGTCAACCATGCGCAACTCTTCATAAATTCTGGCATTAGTGTAAAGAAAAGCAGCACTTTTTGCAATGCTTAAGCCTTGCTTAACTGTGTCTTGATATATGATGTTGTTTTCACGCTCAACAATTACAATACTTATAATAATAGTAAAAAATAGCAGAATTGGAATGGCAGTGGCTAAAAGCTTGGTTTGTATTCCAAAACGCATGTTTTTTATCTTAACAGCTAAGGATTGTTTAATAAAAGAATATCTTTGCATAATAAATCCTGCTATTATTTAATTGTCTGGAGTATTGGATAGATTGTTAAAAACTTTATAGTTTTGCATTACTACTTTTGAAAATCCATACCTTAGTATTTCTGGCCAATTTCTTGATTTAATTAAAAAATTATCAGACTGTGGGTCTATGCTTAGTAAAAAACTTCTTAATGTGCTACGCACATTTTGAGGCACACCTGTGCGAGCTACTAATATGAATCCGGGAAATGGATTTGTCATGGCAATTTGTTTTAGACCTTGATCTAAAAATCGTTGTGCAAATGATTCACCCATAACCCCCACATCATATTCTCCGCGTAAGACTGCCCGTGCTACTGCATCGTGATTGCTTAAATTTATGTGATTTGAAAGATCCTTAAGGCTAATGGAGTTTTCTAACAAAAAATTTAATGGAATGATATAGCTGGAAGTAGATTGTGTTGGGCCAAACGCAATGGATTTGCCATATAAATCTTGTAAGGAATTAATGTTGTCATTATCACTTTTTGCCATAAAAATGCCATATGTTTGTGCGGTGTGATTTTTGGAAAGAACCGCCGCTATGGGGTCTAAGTTAGTATAGCGTTGTGCTTGTACAAAGGTGCTTCCGCCAAGCAGAGCCATATCAATATCCCCAAGCTCAATGGCATTAACAACATCACTATATTCTTTATAAAGCACCAATTCAAAGCTCCATGGCAAATGTTCATTAAGATAATCAAAAAACGGAATGTATTGTCTATATAAAACGATGGGGTGTGTAAGTGTTATTACACCAAAGCGATATGTTGTGCTTTCTTGCGGCTTAGAGAGGGCCAGCGGTGCGCTTATATGTATGATAATTATAAAATTAATTATAATAATATATTGCCATAAGTTTGAAGCTGCTTTTTGCATGATTTGCCTGAAGTTTGATGTTAGGTTAATAAATTATAAAATATACAATGATTTTGGTGGAATACTTATTTTTGTAGCTAGATTTTGCTGGCTATGCCAGTCTAAACCCCATACATTACTAGGTATAAGCACGTTTGTAATGGCATAAGCTGTGACAATGTCTTTAATGGCCGCAGTGGCGTCACCCCAACGCACGTGTAATTGCGTATGCAAATTAACATTTTGCTCTGCGGCATACGATTTAATTGTGTTTACAAAATCCATGAGTTTTTCTTTACATTCTTCTACGCCAAGCTTTTGTACATAATCAATAAATGTTTGTTTGCTATGGGGCGTTGCTAACTGGTCTACCTGCCCATAATGAATTAAATTTTGAGGTATGACATATAATATATCCAATGTGGATGTGCCAAGTAATTCTTTATACAAGATATTATTGGCATTGTCTGTAAGCTTTGTGCCGTCATGGCAGAGTAGGGTACGTTTCATAATATTTGGAGATTGTAATATAAATTAAATGAATTGCTAATTGCCTGTGAGTTATATATCAGAATGAATCTATCATGTCAATATTTATGACTTTTATTGTGAACACGTGTTGCATCAAGTGAGTTTGATTCAGCTGTGCTTGGGTAAATTGCAAAGCATATAAGCGTATTTTTACCCTTTGTGCCTAATGTAAAACGTGCAGAATTATCGGTATTGTTTTCGTAAATCCATATATATTATGCTATTTGAGGTTTTAGTGATGCTGACATTATCTTAACAAGGAACAAAATTACCCTAAATAAAATTACCCTTGCAAAATACATATTAAACATATAGCTTAACACTAACATTGATGCAACACTTACCCATTTAAGAGGTTCGTATGGATGACCAAAAAAATAAAGTTCACAACGGATGGACTGTTAATCGTAATGTAGTTCTTTCTGATAGCGAAAAGCGTGAAGATGCAAAAATTGCAAGTGCAGTGGTAGCTAAAGTTAGCCAAATGAAAAATAATGGTATTCCTGTTGCCGTTTATGATGCTAAAACTGGGAAAGCCTACCTCGATCAGCCAAACAACTCTTAACTTTGGCTATTTTATGAAACCAGAAATACGTATGTACGCAGGGCCTAACGGTTCAGGCAAAACAAGCATGACTTTATTGCAAGATATTGTGGGCCCTTATTAATACTGCTGTCAACAAAATGGGTGACCATGTGGTTGACATGCCTAGCTTAAATAATTGCAAGGTTATACAAACTATATTCTCTTTTGCAAGAAGATTACAGATACTAATTTTGAATCATAAAAATTTTGTTAAACACCTCTTGTCATCGTATAGTAAATTAAACCAATACAATGTGTTAGGATGCTAATTTGTAGCATCTAATGCAGTATCAAGATAGCCTGTCACATTTTTAAATTTCCAGACTCCATCGTTATTCTTTATCATAACAACAGAGTATACGAGTGTTGTAACAAG
>CAYJIU010000110.1:0-5548 GCA_964370305.1 uncultured Desulfovibrionaceae bacterium | reverse complement strand
CGATTTTATGACACAAAAAAATGGTTTTTCAAGCGGCGGCTAACAAAATTTGAGTAAATCTCAAATTTTGCGCCACGAAAAACAAGCAGGAATTCACTTCCTGCGACCGCAAAGCGGTATTTGGAGCCAGTGTGCCTTTAGAAAAACGCATTTAAAATGCGTTTTTCAGGTTCGACTGTTTATGTCGTCTACCTTAGCAGGAAAACCTTAGCAGTAAAACCTCTTGCACCAATGCCCCAACACTTATCTCTTGCAATTGCTCATCATCAAAGACAATACAAACAACTTCAAGCACATCTTGCGGACTATGGGCCAAACGTTTCAAAAGTGGCACTGCATCAAGTTCGGGGAGCATATGCTTTGGCAATTTACCTAGAGCCCAAGCCGCCATACCACGGCAAGCTATGTCTTCATCGTTTAAGCCTTTTAATAGCCAAGGTACAGCCCGTTGGCAAAGCTCTGGACGCACCGAAGCCAGCCGCCCCACAGCCCAAAAACAAGAGCGGCGCAAAATATCATGGTCACAAAAATTATCATCGCGGCCAGTATCCATAATATATGACAAAAGTACGGAGTAAAATTCTTTTGCCATGCGCGGGCTATGAACCAAGGCTTCAGCAAAAGCCTCTGGTATACCCCAGCCAATATTACCTGATTCTTCATTCATATGCCACATGAAACGACGCATGATATTGCGGGCATCCTCTGGCTTTTCGTCGCTAAGTTTGCCAAGGCATAAGCCAAGAGCAATGGCTGCTCTATGCGTCATTTCCGCGCCAAGCAAGAGCAAAGATAATAATGGCCCTATGGCCTCACGTGGAGGAATATTTGTAATTTCAGTAAGATGAGTTTTCCAATCATCATCTTCTAAATATTGTCGAATAATTTTTTTATGGGTACGTAGACGTGGCATGGTTTCTTCCTTGTTGTTGTTTGGCCAATGCTATAGGGTTAAAGTGATTTTTTCAAGATGATTTTACTTTACCTTTTATGGCTGGAGATGTATTTTAGCGCACCAAAAAAACTAAATACGGAGACCGCCATGTCAAAAGATTTATTGCAAGGCTTAAAACCCACCTTACTTATGGGCCCTGGGCCTTCTTGTGTTGCAGATCCTGTTTATGCTGCATTGGCCAAGCCTACCATCGGGCACCTTGATCCATATTTTGTAGAAATAATGGACGCCATTAAAGATCAATTACGCGCAGTATTTAATACTCAAAATGGCCTAACTATGCCCATGTCCGGTACCGGTTCCGCCGGTATGGAAACTTGTTTTGTTAACCTTGTGGAAAAGGGCGACCGCGTACTTGTGCTCACCAACGGCGTTTTTGGCAAGCGCATGCAAGATGTAGCCACGCGCCTTGGGGCCGAAATGGATGCACTTGAAGTCGCATGGGGTGAAACCGTAGACCCAGCCGAAGTAGATATTAAACTCAACAATGGCCAATATGACATCGTAGCCCTTGTGCATGCCGAAACATCCACTGGCGTTGTATCCGATGCAAAAACCATTGGTAAAATGGTTCACAATCACGGTGCTTTATTTATTCTTGATTGTGTAACCAGCCTTGGCGGCATGCCCGTAGAGCTTGATAGTTGGCATGTAGACGCAGCTTACTCTGGCACCCAAAAATGCCTTTCTTGCCCTCCCGGCCTTGCACCCATTAGTTTTTCTGCACGGGCCATGAAAAAATTACAAGAGCGCAAAACTAAAGTGCCCAATTGGTATCTAGACCTTTCGCTCATTGCATCCTATTGGGAAGGCACAACCCGTACCTATCATCACACCGCTCCCATCAATATGGAGTATGCCCTCTATGCAGCATTGAAACATATTTTGGACGAAGGACTAAGTAATGTCCATGCACGACATATGGAAATGCATAATTTATTAGTAAAAGGGCTTGATGATCTTGGTCTTGAAATGTTGGTAAAACCTGAGCATCGCTTGCCCATGCTTAATTCAGTAAAAGTGCCGCAAGGCGTTGATGAAGCTGCTATCCGTAGCCGTTTACTTAAGGAATTCCAGATTGAACTTGGCGCAGGATTAGGCCCGCTAGCTGGTCAAATTTGGCGCATTGGCCTTATGGGACATACCGCGTATAAACACAATGTAGAGCGTTTGCTTGAGGTATTAGCAAAGGTTTTATAGTTGATTCATTGACTTTCGCATTGTAACAATGCGTTTTATTTACCACATTATGCCTCCGTGACACAGTTGCGGAGGCATAATATTCTAACAAAGCCATTCATCACTTCTTAGCTTTTTGCTTTCTTTTTTTCATCGGCGCAGTTGCTTGTTCAAGCTTAATGGGTGTAACTACTTGCTCTTTGCGTAAAAATAACCACAACCCCACTAAAATAAGCGGTAAAGATAACACTTGCCCCATGGTCATCCAGCCAAAAGCCACATATCCTAAATGTGCGTCAGGTACGCGCACAAATTCAACCAAAAACCTTGCCACACCATAACATATGGCAAATAAGCCAGATATAGACCCAATTTTGCGTGGTTTAGTAGAATATACCCAAACAATAATAAAAAGTACAAGCCCTTCCAATAGGGCTTCATAAAGTTGCGAAGGATGGCGCGCCAAGGGGCCTGCATGAGGAAAAACCACCGCCCATGGCATTGAAGATACACTACCCCACAACTCACCATTAATGAAATTGCCAATACGCCCAAAAAATAAACCCGGTGCTACAAAAGGAGCAACAAAATCCATAATTTCTAAAAAATATCGCTTGTTACGCCTAGCATAAAACCACATTGCCGCCAAAACGCCAAGCAAGCCTCCATGAAAGGACATGCCGCCATTCCAAATACGCAGAATTTCTAAGGGATCGCGCAAGTAATTGGCTAAATCATAAAACAATATAAACCCAAGTCGCCCCCCAAGAATAACACCAATCATTCCAAGTGTTAATAAGTCATCAAACGCTGCTACCGTCCATGGTTTATACACAGGATGTGGCATTGATTGGGAAAGGCGCACCCTATATCTACCAAGAGCCCAAGCTGTGCTAAAGGCTAGCAAATACATAATGCCATACCAGCGCAGCTCCAAAGCTCCAATGCGTAAGGCAATAGGGTCGATTACAGGAAATTGCATAATGAATTTTAACTCTTATGAAAATCAGGTGCGCAAAAAATACCACTCTTACCGCCACTTTTATACACGAGGCGAATATCACGAATAACAATATCCTTTTGCACCGCTTTACACATATCATACACTGTGGCTGCAGCCATTTGCGCGCCCACCAATGCTTCCATCTCCACACCAGTGGGGCCAGTGGTGCGGGCTTCTGCTTCAAGCTGCAAACCGTAACTTGTGACTTCAAAGCGAACATCCACAAAGGCAAGGGCCAGTGGATGACAAAGGGGGATTAGCTCAGCCGTGCGTTTAGCAGCCATAATTCCAGCCAGCTTAGCCGTTGTTAATACATCACCCTTGGGCAAGGCGGCTTGTTGCAAAAGCTCCATGGTTTCTTTAGATAAATCAATGCAACCACGCACAATGGCAATGCGCTGTGTATCATGCTTGTGGCTTACGTCAACCATGGTTACTGAACCATCTTTATCCATATGTGAAAAATTTTTTTCCATTATAACACCTATTATTTATTATTTTTTCATTATTGAGAGTTGCTTAATATGTGCCTACCAGCCAACTCCATAGCGATGCAGACTCAGGCGGTGCAGGCTTTTGCCATTGTGAATCTTTATTCGAGCCACCTAAAACTAGGCGCACTTCTGTCCATGTTCCAGCAGCGCGTCTTGCCTTGAATAAAAACGGCGGCGCGCCACCATTTCTAAGTTTCATAATTGATTGTACAAAGGGCAGCATGCTACCAAAGCGCAAATCATAAATGATAAACTCCTCATTTTGCAAAGTATTTTCTGAAATTTTCTTCACACCCTCCACCGGCATGAGTGAAAAATCTAAAAATGCCTTGGCTCTACGACTAGCTCGACTAAGGTTTTCAGCTATATCTTGCCTTAATGCAGGGTAGCTTAACAGCGCGGTACGCGGATTACCTAATGCATCAAGCCCTTGATGATGCACACTTTTGGCAGTGTTTGGATAAGTATAATCTTGCATAAACGCTGCACCATCCGCACGCCTTAAGTTTTGTTCCTTGTCCTCAAAAGGCTGGTTATTTTCATAAATCAGCCGCCAATAAAAGGGAGCAAAGGCATCGGGCAATACGGCAATATTTGTAACATTTTCAGCGTGCAACCGCTTGATGGCTTTTGCCTCATGCCACATGCGCAAACCCACACAACCAGCCGGATATATAAATACCCACATGAGAACTAACGCAGCAATTTTTTTGCGCTTTCGTCCGTAGTATATGGCCAAAAGCATGGGAATTGTGATTAATAAGTCAATAATAAAAATACCATTTAAGCGCACCCTATAGTCAGAAAATGGCAAAAATATCATAGTACCATAGGTAGTTACAACATCAAGCCACATATGTAAGAGTAAGAGTATGCAAATAAATGCACAAGTTTTAAGATATGACCATGCATCAGGGCTATTTTTGCGCCATAGTGGAAAAAATAAAAAAGCAAAAATGACGGCCATAAAGGGCATGGCCGCAAATGAATGTGTTATGCCGCGGTGCAGGAGTAAAAAATCTATGGGAGCTGGCGAAAAAATAACATCAATATCTGGTGAGGCAGTAATTAAAGCCGCCACAGGTACAAAGTAAGGCATTAAAGGCCTTTTAGGCAGGGAAAGAGCTAAAAGCGCACCACTAGCAGCATGACTGATGGGATCCATAATATTTACTGCCTAAATGGGCTGGCTTCGCGCGGTTGTAAGTTATTATAATCATTTGGTGGTGCCATTGTATTTTTGTCTTGCAAAAAACTTTTATAATGCTGTTGAAGCTGAATCATATTGTGTGGTTGATTAAGAAAATATAATTTTTTATCAATATTTCTACCACTTAGAGGATAGCGCAATTGACCAGGATCATCAACAGCATAACCCACGCCAGTAACTTCTGCCTGTGCGGTGCCATACCCAACGGGCTTTGGGCCACCACACCCGGCCAAAAAAACACAAAACATCAAAATATAAATTATATGCATATCTTATTACTCTTAAAACTCAATTCTATTTTGTAGCCTGCTTACAATTTGCTCACATCGCCTGCTATTTTACGCTATATAATTGATGCTGAACGATACATTTTCGCGCATCATAACACTGTTCTAAATATGACTTTGGGGCCGCCAAAAATTAATTCTGGCTTATTTTACGGCACATAATCAACATAGTTACTCTATACCCTTTGTAGCTCGTCCTAAAATATAATAGCCTCACAAACACGCAAACCCATAAACATAATCACTATACCGCTACAACAATGCTGAACTTTTGAAACATTATACACTAAAGACAGGCAAAGCACAAATTTGTGATTTTTTGCTTGACGGGGACGCACATTTACTCTAAATATTCACTCGACGCTAGCTCTTGTAGCTCAGTAGGTAGAGTGCGTCCTTGGTAAGGACGAGGTCACCGGT
>CAYJIU010000109.1:999-5647 GCA_964370305.1 uncultured Desulfovibrionaceae bacterium | reverse complement strand
AATTCCATTGCGAGACAATCGTCCGCCTCACTTCCTTTTGCTTTTCTGACAGTATCATAAACTATTTTCAAGTAACAATTGCGAGCGAAGCGAAGCAATCCATGTACTTTTATCATTTTAAGAATTATGCAGGACTCTTAAAAAATATCCATAAGCCAACATAATGTTTCAGTGTTTACTAAATATTAAAAAATCTTGACAAAAGCGTAGTACTAGGGAAAATGGATTCAATATTTTGCTTCAGCTAGTCAGTACATTTTTAATATCGGCTGAATATATTGAGCAGGTTGGTGTTTTAAATAAATTTTTATCAACTTTTAACAAAGGATTGCAAATGTTGCGGAAATTTTTAGTTCTACATTTAGTGTGTTGTTTTATGTGCTTGGGTGTACTTTCTGTATCTGCCAATGCCGCAGAAAAAACTTTACGGCTTTCTAGTACCATTGGGCCAGTGGATGCGGGCATAATTCCTTTGCTTGCAGAAACATTTACAAAAAAGACAGGGATTCCTGTAACCTATGAAAAGGCTGGCACCGGCGCGACGCTTAAAAAGGCCGAAAGTGGTAATTTTGACCTTGTGATTGTGCATGCCAGAAGCCTTGAAGATGCTTTCATTAATGCAGGTTTTGGTGTTGATCGTCGTGATGTGATGTATAATGATTTTGTGATACTTGGGCCCAAAAATGACCCTGCAAAAATCAAGGGTATGAAAGATGTGGGCAAAGCCCTGCAAGCTATTGCCAAAGCGAAAGTTCCCTTCGTTACTAGGAATGATAAGTCCGGTACACATGTGAAAGAGATGCAACTTTGGAAAGCTGCAGGTATTGAACCGGCAGGTGAGTGGTACATAAAATTTGCGGATGGTGCTAAGGGTAATAAGGCAACAACGCTCTACACCAATGAAAAACAAGCTTATGTGCTTATGGATCGCGCCACTTGGCTTACATTAAAGGATAAGCTTAATTTAGAAATTTTGGTGGAAAATGATAAAAGAATGCTTAATCTTATAGCTCTTATTCGCGTTAACCCAGAGCGATTTAAGACTATTCACAAAGATGAGGCCTTGAAGTTTGCCGACTGGGTAGTGGGTGATGAAGCACAAAAAATAATACGTGACTTTGGTAAGGATAAATACGGTGCTGCGCTATTTTTCCCCAATTCTGACCAGTGGAATGCTAAAAACCCAAAATAAATTCGCGTAAATTACAGCTTTTAATTAACTCCCCCTGCATTTTTTATGCGGGGGGAGTTAATTTGTGATTAAAGTCTGTAAAACATCATATCATTCTTACTTAATAAGCGTGTTCATCCTCTAAATCTTCCTTAGTAACTTTGCCACCAAAGACAACGTACATCCAAGCTTGGTAAGCCAGTACGATGGGTACACAAACTAAGGCCACGCCGAGCATGATTTTTAGTGTAAGTGGGCTTGATGCTGAGTTAAACGCAGTGACACTCCACTCAGGGTTTAGGCTTGAGATAACTATACCCGGATACATGCCAAGCACACCAAAGAAAGTAACGCCAAGGATAAATACCCCACTAGCGGCCCATGCAAAGACGAGCTTGCCAGCTTTTAGCATAATAATTACACCCAAGAGACCAGCAACAGCCACAAGTGGTGCTACAAAGAGGAAGGGCATGGCCAAGTAATTGTTAAATAAGTTAGTATATACGGCAGTTAGTCCTAGGAATACCAAGAGCAAGATTAACACAGCTGGCCAAAGCATCATGGCGGTGCTTATGGCTCTTGATTGTAGTGGGTCTTCTGCTTTGATGGCAAGCCAGAGTGCTCCATGCATGGAGAACATGCAGAGGAAGAACACGCCGCCTGCAATGCCGTAAGGGTTAAGTAACATCAATAAATTGCCGTGATACACGCCGTCTTGGTCAATGGGTATACCCATGAACAAGTTGGCAAAGGCAACGCCAAAGAGTATGGCCGGAATGAGGTTTGATACAAAATGCACCTTATCCCAAATGGCTGTCCATAGGGGATGATCTTCCTTACTGCGGAATTCAAAAGAAACCGCCCTAAAAATCAGTGCGAATAGTATAATAAGTAGCGGTGCATAGAGCGCGCTAAACATTACAGCATAGGCCTTGGGGAAGGCCGCAAATGTCACACCACCGGCGGTAATAAGCCACACTTCGTTGCCATCCCAAAAGGGGCCGGCAGCATTAAGTATAACTCTAGTTTCGTGTTCATTTTTGCCTAGGAAGGGCATAAGTGTGCCAAGTCCTAAATCAAAACCATCGAGTATGAAGTACACAGCCCATAAAAGGCCCCAGAGTACAAACCAAGTTGTTTCTAGCATAAATCCTCCTAACTACTAGGCGTGAGGGCCTTTGCAAGCATATTTGCGTAGTAAATAAATATCAATAAGCCCTAACATAGTATAAACAACAATGAAGGCTACGAGTGAAATGGCAACATTGCCCGCTGGTACCGGTGATACAGCATCCGATGTGCGCATAAGGCCATATACAATCCACGGTTGGCGGCCTATTTCAGCCACAGCCCAGCCAGCAAAGATGGCAAAATATGGCAGTGGGATACTCCAAACCAGTGCGCGCATGAGTAGTGGATTCATACTGGCATCTTTATTACGTTGTAAAAATGCCCATACGGATAATATAATAAATATTCCTGCAAACGCGACCATGGTTCTAAAGGAAAGGAAGGTCGCAAGTAGGGGGGGACGGTCTTCTTTGGCGAAGGCACTTAGGCCCTTTATTTCGGTATTGCTATCACCAGAAGCAAGCCAAGAAGTTAGACCGGGGATACTCATAAATTCTATGCTATTTTTTTCATTTTCAGCGTCAGGCCAAGCAAATAAATGCATGGGGGCATTGGGGCCACTTTCCCAAAGCGATTCCATGGCGGCGAATTTACTTGGCTGATATTTAGCAACTACCATACCTTGTTGGTGCCCAGTAAAGGCAACAAGTAGGGCCATAACTAGGGTAAATGGAGCCGCCATGCGAAAAGCACGTCCAAAGAAATCTATATTACTTTTGCGCAGTAAATGCCATGAACAGACACCAAGTACAAAGAATCCACCAAGCATCCAAGCAGATACTATGGTGTGGAAGTACTGGCCGATGGCATAGGGGTTTGTGACAACAGTAAAAAAGTTCTCAAGCTCAGCTCTGCCATTGCGCAGGACATAACCAATAGGATTTTGCATAAAGCCGTTGGCAACGATAATCCAGAATGCAGAAATATTACCAGCAAGTGCCACCATATATATGGCAAAAAGGTGCACTTTTTTACTTACCTTCTTCCAGCCAAAAATCCACACTGCAAGGAAGGTGGACTCAAGGAAGAAGGCAACGGTAGCTTCAACCGCTAGCAAAGAACCAAATATGTCGCCAACATATTCAGAATAGCGTGACCAGTTTGTACCAAACTGAAATTCTAGCGTTATACCTGTAACGACACCAAGGGTGAAGTTAATTACAAAGAGCTTGCCCCAGAATTGAGCTTGCTTTTTCCAAAAATCATCACCTGTGCGCACATAGCGCGTTTCCATCCAAGCAATGAGGACAGAAAGCCCCAAGGTAAGCGGCACAAAAATAAAGTGAAAAAAAACGGCTACTGCAAATTGCAACCGTGATAACAAGACGACATCCATATAACCTCCAACGATGCAAAGTGGTTATTACACAAAAGTTTTTAAACTTTGTTAGTAACACTTCCTAATAATACACAAGCTATTCAGTAAATACAAGTATTTTTCAACAAATAATTAATCAAAGAATGTTTCTGCATGAAAAATATAAGGTTTTCTAATAAGTTAAATTTCACTCTTGGCTTTGCGTAACCAATTATACCAAGCTTCTAAGCCTTCGCCACTACGACAAGATAGTTCAAAAATTGGTAAATTTTTATTGAGTTTGGTGGAAAACTCTTTGGCTCTGGCCACATCAAAGTCAACATATGGTAATAAATCAATTTTATTTAAGATCATGGCCTGAGATAGGTTGAATAATAGGGGATATTTTTCTGGTTTATCATCGCCTTCGGTGGTGCTTAGTAGGGCAATTTTGGCATGCTCACCGCAGTCAAATTCCACCGGGCAAACTAAATTCCCCACATTTTCGATGAATAAAATATCAGTATTTTCAAGGTCAAATGCTTGCAAGGTGTCACGCACCATTTTGCTGTCTAGGTGGCAACCACCGTCAGTATTAATTTGAACAGCCTTAGCACCGGTTGCGGCCACACGGCGGGCGTCGTTATCGGTCTGAAGGTCGCCTTCAATGACAGCCATGTTAAATTCACCCTTTAAGTCAGTTAAGGTGCGCTCAAGCAGTGAGGTCTTACCAGCACCTGGTGAGCTAATTAAATTTAAAACTAACACTTTGTGTTTGTTGAAAATTTCGCGTAATTCAGCGGCCACTTGTTCATTGGCTTCAAGCACGTTGCGTACAACTGATATTTCCATATGTGGTTTCCTTATAGTATGACGCTTGGTCGTACGTCCTGTACGACACAAGCTCTCACAAGCACAGCCTGCGCTGGAAGTGAATTCCAGCTTGCCTTTTGCTTGTTCCCCTGCGGGGCTTGCCCACATCCTGTGGGCTTTTTAGTATGACGCTTGGTCGTACGTCCTGTACGACACAAGCTCTCACAAGCACAGCC
>CAYJIU010000109.1:0-899 GCA_964370305.1 uncultured Desulfovibrionaceae bacterium | reverse complement strand
GCGCTGGAAGTGAATTCCAGCTTGCCTTTTGCTTGTTCCCCTGCGGGGCTTGCCCTATTCGGCTTCGATGTGTTGGACGTATAGTTCACGTCCTTGTTCAACACTGTGCCCAGTGTGCAAGGAGCAGACGGGGCAGGGCATGAAGATATTTTCATCTGGTGGTGTAAAAGTTTCACCGCACGCGCTACAGCGTAGTAAGATGGGTACTTCTTCAAGTTCTAGTACTGCATCTGGGTATGGTGAGTCTTTGATTATGGCTTCAAAGCAAAATTGCAAAGAATCTGGTACCACTTGTGATAGAGCTCCATAGCGCACTTGTACTTTGACAAGCTTAGTGCAGGAGTGGTTCTTCATTTCCTCAGCCACGATATTCATAATACTTTCTGCTATTGACATTTCATGCATGATGTGACTTTACAGAAAATTTGGTTGAAGGTCTAGTGCTTGCAGAGGAAATGGGTAAAAATCCACATGAATTTAAATTTTAGCAATGATTACTGCTCAGGGGAAAAGTAAAAAATAAGGCTCCAGCACAATTAAAAAGGCATGGATTGCTTCGTCGCTACGCTTCTCGCAATAACCTAATATTACAACAAAAGTCATTGCGAGCAAAGCGAGGCAGTCCATGTATTTTTATCATTTTAAGAATTATGCAGGACTCTTAAAATTATAAGCTTTTGATACGGGTAGTACAAATCGCTCATGCGGTGTTTGGCTCCTTACGTGGCTTTGTATAATTTAACAGTAAGGAAATTAACGCGTTTTGAAAGGAAAAGGGGGGAGTTTGAGGGGGGAAAGGGAAAACTTTTTGGCGTTAGCAAAAGTTTTCCCTTTCCCCCCTCCCCAAAAAAACTTCAACAAAAAAACCTCAACAAAAATCTTAATAAAAATTTTTAATC
>CAYJIU010000108.1:0-5648 GCA_964370305.1 uncultured Desulfovibrionaceae bacterium | reverse complement strand
TTTACGGATAGGTAGCGTGGCAATCCATGCCTTTTCAACTCAGAAAGTCGTGTTACCTATCCCATACATAAGCAGTTTTATGCATTTGGCAATGAAAAAAATAAATTTAACATTTTTAGCTAGAATATGCAATGCAAAGACATGGGCTTAATCTAATAAGTGCATGAATTTAGCTTGCAAATAATTTTAGTAAATTAATCACTTTCAATTTGATATTGCTCAAGTTTATCAGCAATGGCACTTAAAAGCATAGCCATGGTTGCAGACACAAGGGCAAGGGCCCTAGCTGGAACTTGCAGTTGACTTTCTATACCAAAGACAGCCTTAAAAAAATATTCAGGGCAGCTTTGTTGCTCCTGCTTACCAAGCATTTCCATATACGGTGCAAAATGCGTATCTACAAAAGATTTCGCGTCATTTTTGGGGATACCATGTTCTTTTAATAAGCTTGAGGTTGAACGCAAGTAGTCAACTAGCACACTATTGGGCGCATGTACCATAAGCCCAGCCACAATCGCCGCATGCACAAAGCCGTACCATTCTTTACGAAAAAGCTCCCCATCGCTAATTTGCAAGCCAGATTCATTAATGTTAGTAGCCAACTGATCCACTTGCGCTCTATCTGTATTCAAGGAAAAAAGTATACAAGCAGCTTCAACACCTTGCGCACGGCTTAGCACTTTTTTAGCCATAAATATTCTCCTTTTTTTCATATTGCCCTGTACTTGGCATAGCGTCAAGTTTAGTGTAGATAAATTACGGCAATTAAAGTTATTTATAATGTATTTAAGGGTAAAGTTTTACAAAAATTATACGATAAGTATACACGGTAGATGTTGTATAATTACACTACACACAAAACAAAAGGAAAAAAAATGAAGCTACAATTGAAAATTCAGTTACCAATTTTTGCCCTGCTCATCGCACTCATTGGTGTTAATAGTTATGTAAGCTACCAAGAAGCAGAAGAAGGCTTAGAGGAATCAGCCGTGGAAACTCTACAAGGTGAAACTCACGCCTTAGGTGCCTTTATTAAAGAAATTGGCATCAGAAATAAGCAAGATATTGTGCGCATTTCCAGAGATGCAAGCGTTGCAAATTTTTATACCCAAGAAATTAAAGATGAACAAATCACTTCTGCAACAAATGACTCACTTTTTAACATACAAGACACCTACCCAGATTTTATTTATCTTGCCTTGTTTGACTTAAAGGGCAATATCATTGCCTCATCTGACATCAAGGCAGCCAAGCTTGGCGACAACTTTGCTGATAGAGAGTATTTTCAAAAAGCCGTTGCGGGAGAAGTGTTTGCCACATCCATCTTCATGGGGCGCGTGCAACCTTTTCCTGTTATGATTATATCTGCTCCAGTTATGGTTGATGGAAAAGTTGTAGGTGTGGTGCGTGGCACTCTTAACACGGAAAAACTTTCTCAAATGGTATTACCTATATCCATTGGTGAAAATGGTTTTGCCTACATCTTAAATGATCAAGCCTTAGTCAGTGTAGTACGTGTTAAAGAGTGGCTCTTCAATAAAGAACTAGCGGCACAACCCTTGTATGACAAATGGGTCAAAGATGGTGGTGAAGGATTATCGGTTGTGACAGGTAATACTGGCGAGCGTGTTTTCGCCTTTCACCAATATGTGCCCGAAATGAAGGTTACCGTCATAGTACGAGCACCAGAAAGCGACATTCTTGCGTCCTTGACAGACATACGCAACAAAAGCATCATAGTTGCTATTGCGGCCTTGCTTGCAGGTGCGGTTGTAGTATTTTTAATTATAAAACCCATTGTGGCTGCCTTAAGTCGCGGAGTTGACTTTGCCAATGATATTGCAAAAGGCAAGCTTGATAGTACCCTTAAAGTACATCGGGGCGACGAAATCGGCGAACTTGCAGATGCCCTTCGCTCCATTCCTGAAATATTAAATGGTGTTACCGAAGAGTATGCTAATCTTGGTAAAAAAATTAGCGCAGGCTATCTTGATACCCATGGTGATGCATCTAAATTTAGTGGCGACTTTGCCAACCTAGTACAGGGTACAAATAATATTCTTGATAGTTTTAAAGCCCTGCTTGAGAGTGTAAACTCCCCTGTATTTGTGTTGGATAAGGAGCTTAACGCAACTTACGCCAATGCAGTTACTCGCTCCTTAGTGGGAGAAAACTTTATGGGCAAAAACTGCAAGGTACTCTTTAATAACGAAGATGACGGCACAGATAAAGATGCTGTTCTTATAGCCTATCGCACTAAAAAAGCAGCAGAAAATGAAACTGTAACTCGTCCTCAAGGTCGTCACATTGACGTCACTTATAGTGCCATTCCTATGCTTGATGAGCGCGGTGAATTTAATTGCATGCTTATATTGGTCACAGATGTTACTAACATCAAAAAGACTCAACATACTATTCTTGAAGTAGCTCATACTGCCAATGATATTGCCAATCGCGCCGCCACTGCCGCTGAGCAACTTTCTGCTCAAGTGGAACAAGTGACCAAGGGAACCAGTGAACAACGTGAAAGAACCACATCAGCAGCTGCTGCCATTGAAGAAATGAATGCCACCGTACTTGAAGTGGCCCGCAATGCAGAAGAAGCCAGAGTCCAAGCTGGTGAAACCCAAAATAAAGCCAACCAAGGTGCCGATTTGGTATCGCGTGTTGTGCAGGCTATGGGTGAAGTGAATACTGTTGCCACAACACTTTCGGAAAATATTAAGGCACTTGGAACCCAAGCAGAGTCCATTGGCAGTGTTATGGGTGTTATATCTGATATTGCTGACCAAACAAACTTATTAGCCCTAAATGCTGCCATTGAGGCAGCTAGAGCCGGTGAAGCTGGACGTGGATTTGCCGTTGTTGCTGACGAAGTGCGCAAATTGGCAGAAAAAACCATGAGTGCCACCACCGAAGTAGGAGCAAGCATTAGTGGTATTCAAAGCTCCACCGCCTCTAACATCACTCAATTTGAAAAGGCAGCTAAAATTATTAATGAGGCCACCGGCCTTGCCAATACTTCAGGTGAAGCTCTAGCAGAAATACACAGCCTTGCTGAAGGCAATGCTGGCCTTATTACTGGCATCGCCACTGCTGCTGAGGAGCAATCTGCCACATCTGAAGAAATTCACATGGCCGCAGACGGTGTAAGCCGAATTGCTGATGAAATTTCTTCCGGCATGGAAGAAGCATCCGTGGCTGTGCGTGAACTTGCCGAGCTATCTTTAGAGCTTAGAGAGACACTCAACAGACTGCAAGGCATATAAATAATTTAAACATTCATAAACGCAAAAAAAATCCAAAATTAAAAACCCCTCTTTGCCGCTGGGCTTAGAGGGGTTTTTTACGCATTAGCGGCACTTCCTTTCACGGCAATCCCTTACAATAGCAGAATTCATTGCATAAAGACTTAGAATGAATTTGCAAATATTTCTTTATTGTTTGAGTCCACAAACAATTAATTGTATCTTGACGCTAAGTATATAAGCATGTATTCTTTCTAGACTGGCAGTTTTTTAAATGCCTGATGCATTGCTTTTAAAAGCATAATCCCAAGGAGGAACAAAGGCTTATGACAACGGAACGCATCACCACATTATCCAACGAAAAGCGTAGTTACATTCCCCCCATGCACGGACAATCCACTGCATGGGTAAGAAGCCAGGAAGAATATGAGCTTATTTGCAAAAGAGCTCTAGACGACCCCGAAGGCTTTTGGGCAGAGCGTGCCGAACAGCTTATTCACTGGTTCAAACCTTGGGATAAAGTACTTGCTGCCGATTATGATAATTACAAATTTGAATGGTTCCAAGGCGGAAAATTGAACGCTGCTTTTAACTGTATTGACAGACACTTAATCAGCGGAAGACGTAACAAAGCGGCCTTAATCTGGCAAGGCGAGCGTGAAAGTGAAGTGCGTTGCTACACTTATCAAATGCTGTATACAGAAGTTTGCCGTATTGCCCATGCCCTAAGCTCATTAAGAGTACGTAAGGGTGATAGAGTTGCACTCTATATGCCTATGATTCCAGAATTAATTATAGCCATGCTTGCTTGTGCGCGCATTGGGGCCATACATACGGCCATATTTTCGGGATATGCCGAAGGTGGCGTTCTTGGACGTATCCAAGACTCAAAAGCAAAAGTAGTTATTACTGCCGATGCCGTCATGCGCGGTGGTAAGCCAAAGCCACTCAAGGCAAACCTTGACCCCATCCTCCAAAAATGTCCATCGGTAGCGCACGTAGTTGTTGTAAATAGGGCTGATCAAGAAGTACAGATGGATCGCAGGCGCGATATTTGGTGGCATGACCTCTTGGATGATTTTACCCTTGATGCTGACTTTCCATGCGAATCCATGGACGCCAATGATACGCTTTTTCTACTCCACACCAGCGGAAGCACCGGAAAACCTACCGGTGTTATGCATGCCACCGGAGGCTATTTAACTTATGCCGCCCACACCACGCAATGGGTATTTGATATGCGTGATGATGATGTTTACTGGTGTACGGCTGACGTTGGATGGATTACTGGTCACACCTACATGGTCTATGGCCCCCTTGCCCTTGGTGCAACAACGGTGATGTTTGAAGGTGTCCCCAACTGGCCAACGCCAGACCGCTATTGGAGCATTGTTGAAAAATTCCGCGTAAATATTTTTTACACAGCACCAACGGTTATTCGCTCTCTTATGCGTGTGGGTGAAGCTTGGACTGAGCGTTATGATTTATCATCCTTACGAATTTTAGGCTCGGTGGGTGAGCCCATCAACCCCGAAGCTTGGATGTGGTATCGTAGCTTTATTGGGCGCGACGAATTACCAGTCATCGATACATGGTGGCAAACAGAAACCGGCGGGGCTATGATTGCAGCCCTACCCTATGTCACAAAATTAAGACCAGGTTCAGCTAGCTTCCCCCTACCAGGTATTGATGCCGTTGTTGTGGATGGCGATGGTAGTGATCCAGACAGCGATGGACGCGGCGGACATCTAGTTATACGCAAGCCGTGGCCTGGCATGATGCAAGGTGTATATGGTAATCCAGAAAAATATAGATCATACTTTGAACGCTTCAACGGCTATCAATCAGGCGACGGCGCGCGCATTGATGATGAAGGATATTTTTGGATTTTAGGCCGTATTGACGACTCCATTAACGTGTCCGGCCACCGCCTTTCCACCTCTGAAATTGAGTCCGCATTGGTTGCGCATAAAAACGTAGCAGAGGCTGCCGTTGTGCCCATGCCGCACGATTTAAAGGGTGAATCCATCTATGCCTTTGTAACTTTGCGTGATGATGTGCCATGGTCAGAAGAGTTGCGTAAAGATTTACGCGATACTGTGCGCCGCGATATTGGCCCCCTAGCCACACCGGAAATTATTCAATTTACAGGTGGTTTGCCCAAAACCTGCTCTGGTAAAATTATACGCCGGATGTTGCGCAAAATCGCAGCCGGAGACCATGAGGATCTTGGTGATACAACAACCTTGGCCCAGCCAGAAGTATTACCAGAAATCATTAGTGCCAGCCAAAACATTAAAGCTGGAAGACCAGAACTCTCCACTGCTTAGGGTAATATGAACCAAACCAAGTCATAAAAAACTTCCAAAACAGCTAACCCCCACCGGTATACCGGTGGGG
>CAYJIU010000107.1:0-5720 GCA_964370305.1 uncultured Desulfovibrionaceae bacterium | reverse complement strand
TTTCTTAGCCTTGCGGCGGCACTTGACACCCGCTCCCGCTTTTGCTAGGGTGTGCTTACGGCTTTTGCAGTTTGTGGGAATTGCGAAAGTTACACGAAGCTGCGAAAGCCTAAAGACCCTTGTATACATTGCCCACACATTGTATGCAGGGGTTTTTTATTAGGATATTTTATGGAAATAGAATTAAGACCATACCAACAAGACGCAGTAAATCTTTTGCGTAAATCTTACTCAAAAGGTTTTGAAAAGCCTATTTTTGTCTTGCCAACAGGGGCAGGAAAAACTTATATATTTTGTTACATCACGGCAAATGCTGTGGCTAAAGGTAGCAATGTTTTAATTTTAGTTCACAGGCAAGAATTATTAAAACAATGTTCCACATCTCTAAATCAAATAGGCATACCGCATGGCTTTATTGCCGCAAAAATGAACTTTAATGCAGAACAAAAAGTGCAAATTGCCAGCGTTCAAACTTTAGTGCGGCGTATGGATAAAATACAATGGCAACCAGATTTTATAATTATTGATGAAGCGCATCATGCCATGGCTAATAGTTGGCAAACAATTTTACACAATTATTCTGATGCAAAAATACTTGGCGTGACCGCTACGCCGTGCCGCTTAGACGGTGCAGGGCTTGGGAATATTTTTGATGATATTGTTATTGGTGCTGATATATCCACACTTACTGAACTTGGTTTTTTAGTGCCAGCCGATGTATACGCACCGCCCATTGATTTTAGCACAGATGGACTAAGGACAACAGCAGGGGACTACAACATCAAAGACGTTTCAGAACGAATGGAACGACCAACCATTACAGGCGATGTGGTCAAACATTATAAAAAATATTGTGACGGCAAAGCCGCTATATGTTTTTGCTCAAGCGTTGCCCATGCTGAACACATGGCAGATGCCTTTAATGAACATGGCATCAGTGCTGGCAGCATTGACGGAAAAATGAACGATACAGACAGGGCTTCAAGAATTGAAATGCTGGGCAATGGTCAACTTCAAGTATTAACATCATGCGACATTATCAGCGAGGGGACAGACATTCCCATTGTTACCGCTGCCATTTTGTTAAGGCCAACAAAATCATTATCCCTATTTTTGCAACAAGTGGGACGTGTTTTAAGGCCAGCACCAAACAAAGAAAAAGCTATTATACTTGACCATGTAGGAAATATTAAGCGGCATGGTTTTCACGATGACCCAAGGGACTGGTCGCTTGATGACAGACAAAAGAAAAAACAACGCAAGAATGAAGAAGTAGAGCCTTTTACTTGCCCCGCATGTTTTGGGCAGATGCGTAAACCAAAGCCCGATAATTGCTTATATTGTGGCCTAGAGCTGAACATAAAAAAAGATAATAAAACGGTTATTGTTGACGGTGAGCTTGAAAAAATAACTAAAGAAAATAAATATCAATATGGACGCACTAAAAAAAATCTAATTGCGAGAGCTAGAACCTATGGGGAGCTTGTGAGTTTAGGTATAGAGTTTGGATATAAACACCCTTATGGTTGGGCAAAACATATTATAAACAGCAGGGAGCAACGTGCAACATGAAAGAACACGACATACAAAATAAAATCAGAAATGCCCTATGCGGCAAGGGTCTTTTTTTTCGTGCAAATGTGGGCAGGGCTTGGACTGGCAGCGAGTGCCTAAGATTACCTAATGGGGATATGCTTATAAAAAACCCTAGACCGTTTACAAGCGGACTTCCAGCAGGTTTTTCTGACCTTGTGGGAATTGTTCCACATGATACGCCAGCAGGGATTTTTGGGCGATTTTGTGCTATTGAAGTTAAATCAAAAACTGGTAGAATATCAGCTCAACAACAAAACTTTATAGATGCAATTAAAAAAAATGGGGGTATGGCTGGCGTTGCTAGATGTGTTGATGATGCTTTAGAAATAATAAAATAAAAAAAGGGCAGCCACGAACTGCCCAAAGAAAGAGGTAATGTATGAATAAACATTGTTATAGTGTAGAAACCCCACAAGGTCAAGTAAATTATAACTATTTGGCTGTGAACTCACAAGGCATACCGCAAGACCTAAAAAATATCCCACATTGGGTAGTTTGGTTTGCAGCAAAACCACTTGACGAAAACAAAACAAAACCCGATAAAATACCGCTCACAATATCACTTCATGCCGCTAAGTCAAACGACATTCGCACATGGTCAAGCTTTGATGATGTTTTTAATGTTTACGATAAACTAAAAGGCGAATACAAAGAGCTTAATATATACGGCAAGCCACGGCAAGGCATTATTGCTGGCATCGGCTTTATGCTTGAGCCTAAAACTGGCATAACTGGTGTGGATATTGACGGCTGTGTTAGCGACAATAAGCTTAATGTTTTTGCTCAAGACATAACCAACAGGCTTAACACATATACAGAAATTAGCCCAAGTGGTACAGGCATTAGGGCTTTTGTTTACGCAAATAAGCCAGAGGGCAGATGCAAGCATACTGAAAGTGGTTTTGAAATATATAGCCACGGTCGTTTTCTTACCTTAACAGGGCATCAAATGCACGGCGATAGCGTCCGAAGCTGCCAAGATGAAGTAAATACAATTCATGCTGAAATATTTTCTGCTAAAAAAATGTATAACAAACGGCATCAAATTCCAGAAAAAAATTCTAATGAGCTATTAAAAATTGCCTTTGCCAGCAAGAAAAATGGCAAGGAAATTGAAGCTCTTTACAATGGCAATTATGGGGATGACCATAGTGCCGCTGATTTGGCATTTTGCAATCACTTAGCTTTTTGGTTTGGTAAAAATTACACAGCCATGGACGATGTTTTCCGCTCAAGCGGCCTTATGCGTCCCAAGTGGGACACCATACACGTTAGGGGTGAAACTTATGGAGCAGTTACTTTACAAAAAGCTATTGATAATTGCAAAGAGTGCTACAAATCAAGAGAGTTTGACCCTCAACTTGGGACGTACGTCAGCATAGCCAAAGAGGTTAGCGTAGAGCCTAAAGGCACTTTATTAAATAAATATGATAATATTAGCATATTTGACTTCCCCAACGTTACAGATAAATTTAAACCATTATCAACTAGAGAAAATCTAGAGTTTTTATTGAATAGTTACGGCATTACTTGCCGCTACAATGAAATAAAAAAAGTCATTGAAATAAATGTACCATGGGCAAAATACATTCAAGATAATAAAATGAATTGTGCCATAGCTGAAATATTTTCTCTATGTTCAAAAAACTCTATGCCCAAGACTGAAATTCAAGACTATATCCTACTTATAGCTAATGACAACAGCTATAATCCTGTAGCCGATTGGATAAATTCTAAGCCATGGGATAAAACATCACGCTTGGCGGATTTATTAAATACGCTTGTTTGCCCTGTAGATGATGAACTAAAAAAATGTATTTTGTTCCGTTGGCTAATATCTTGTGTAGCTTGCTTGACGCATACTAATTTTACAAGCCACGGCGTACTTGTTTTTATAGGTCATCAAGGTGTGGGCAAAACAAGCTGGTTTAAGCGGCTAGCTGACCCCTCACTAAATGCCGTGCTTGACGGTGCTATTATTGATGCCATGAATAAAGACACCATAATAAACGCCACTTCACATTGGCTTGTTGAGCTTGGGGAATTAGACGCAACATTTAGAAAGTCAGATATATCACGCTTAAAAGCACTTATTACGCAACCAAGCGACAAAATACGCCAGCCATACGCTAGAAATGTCAGCGAATATCCACGGCGTACTGTGTTTTTTGGCAGCGTAAACGATAGTCGCTATCTTGTGGATGACACAGGAAACCGCCGCTGGTGGACTTTGCCAGTAGATTATATCAACTATAACCACGATATTGATATGCAACAATTATGGGCAGAGGTGCAGGAATATTACAAGCAAGGGCATAAATGGTGGCTTGAGCCACATGAATTATTGATGCTGAACGAGCATAACGAAGAATATTTACAGATAGACCCTATAGAGGAAAAAATATTAAGTTCATATAGCCTAACTGATAATTATTCTAAGCGTGAAATTACTGCAACAGACGTACTTATTGAAATTGGTTTTGACCGTCCCACAAAAGCACAAGTAAACACAGCTTCAAAGGTATTAAAAAAGTATTTTGGTGACGCAGAACGTAGGAAAAACGGCAGGTTTTACAATATACCAGTTAAAAATACTGGGGTGACCAACTAAAATAGTTGGTCATACTTGGTCACCGAGTTGGTCACCCTTTAAGTTGCCATTATTATTATATATATACTATTGATGACCAAGGTGACTATCTTTTATATAAATAAAACATTTTATTTAAAAATAGAGAGTGACACGGGGGGACGGGTAAGAAAGGAAAAATACGTTTTTTTAAAAGTTATAGAAACGTTGGTCACCTTGGTCACCCAAGAGATAAAAATAATATATAAATATGTGAAAAATAAAAATAAAAAGTGGTGACCAACTATACAAAAACTTGGTCACCTTGAAAACGGCAAATATAGACAAAACGAAATTTAACATACGGCGTAGCCGTAAACAAGCACAAGCCAAGGCTTGGGGGGTGTAGGGGTAAATATGAAATATTGTGATGTTTGTGGTAGAAGTAAGAACGAAGTAGTTATGTCTTTTTGTTCTATTTACGATGTTTGTCACGATTGTCAACTTCGTAGGAGTGCAGATGAAAATATTAAAATTGCTAAAAATGGTGGACTGAACAAGCACGAAGATTATTTGCAGGGCATGATTACCGCTTCGCAGGATGAAGAAAAAACATATCATAGAATTTTACATGAATGCATAGGCATATTGGGTAATGGTGATGAAGTTAAAGGAATGAAAATATTATGGGTTATAACCGACAGACTAACCCACGCACGAAACAAGCACCCACACTTTGCCGATGATATAACCCATGCCGTGCATTTACTGCAAGACGAGGGGGACGAAGTAACCAAAGCCCTACTTGTGGAAACTGACGACCGTGTGATTGATGAAACGCTGGACGTTATCGCCGTGGGTGTGCGGTTGCTGGGTGGCGAATACTCTAGCGAGAGCGAGGGGGAATAGCTTATGGATTGGGGATTAGTTTTTTCTATGGCACTTGGTATTGTAATTGGCATTTTTGCCGCTGAACTGTTTATGGGTGTTTTGAGAGCTATAAAAGAAGAATACCAGAATATCAAAAAAACAAACGAGGATTAGCTCTAAGGCACGAAACGGATATTTTGCGTATGCAGATATGCCGAAACGCTTAGAATTGAAATATGGGCTAAATTTTAGGGGGTGGGTATGAATAAGGGAAAATTGCAAATTGATATGGTCACGCAGTTTTATGAAAAAATGAATAGAGATAATAATTGCAATGAGCTGATAATATTTCCAGAAAATGAGCTTCTTTTGTGTGAAGTTGAGCAAAAATGTATTGAAATTATAGAAGAAATAAACAAAGGTGCTATTATTTATGTGCAAACAGGTGACGTGTTATTTTTGAAGTGCATGCTTGTATATGCTGAAAATAATAATATAAAAGTTGAAACACTTTTGAATGGTGAGATAAAAGATAATGACCAAGAACTTTTTAAGGCACACTATAATTTTTTTCAACGCATGGAAAAATTAGCAAGCATATAAAAACGAGGTGCAACCATGAGCGAGAAGATAACGGCGGCGGTTGAGGTGACGGTTGAGGTTGATGGGGTACATTGTTCGCCAA
>CAYJIU010000106.1:0-5742 GCA_964370305.1 uncultured Desulfovibrionaceae bacterium | reverse complement strand
GAAACTTTGATTGAAAAATATTGCTATTTTAATAGTTTTGTCTGTTTTTCAGCGTCGACTAATTTGAAAGACTATGCCCTCTGGTATAAATTCTGAAAATGGATCGCCGCGGGAAAACGCTAGTAATTTCGTAGCCTAATCCAATTAGCGAAGCGTTTTCCCTCGCGATGACTCTAGGGTACAACGAAGGTCATTGCGAGAAGCATCGCTTCGGGGATTATGCTTAAAAATAAGGCTAATAGCGATGCGCCGACGCAATCCATGTTTTAAAAGCTACATAAAGGAAATACCATTCTTCCAAATTAGAATATCGTAATAATAAAGGATGCAGAATGAAAAAAAAGATTTGGCAATTAACGGTGCGCTCTGAATTTTGTGCTGGCCATGCTTTGCGTAATTATGAAGGTAAATGTGAAAATATGCATGGGCATAATTTTGCCGTAGAGGCAGTCATCCAAGGTGAAAAGCTGGACGAAAATATAGAATTTTTAATAGATTTCAAAATCTTAAAAGCAAAGCTCAAAGAAGTTCTAAACATGCTTGACCACCGCCTACTCAATGATACCCCACCATTTAATAAGGTTAATCCAACTTCTGAAAACCTTGCTCAATATATTTACGAGCAAATGGATACAGCTTTACAAGAGTATAATGTGCAAATGCACAGTGTTAGCGTTAGTGAGAAAAATGCGCAATCAGCCACCTATAGAGAAATTGACGTATAGTTTGCTTCTGCTAAAAAATCAAAGTGCCATAAAGTTTTATAAAAATACTCCGATAAGGAAAATCTTGCCGTAAAAAAATACCCACTAAATATCCCCTACCCTTAAAATCATTATACTTTTTGTTTTGGTACACTCCTTGAATAATATAGGCACAAGGAGTTTTACTATGCAAATTATGCCTACTATATTTTCTGAGCCTACAAGTAACCCATACATGGGTGCAGAGTTAGACTATCAAGATGATTCTTCCACCAGTTTTGCAGATGAAATGGCCCGCCAACAAGCCGCGCGTGACGCCGTGGATTCAGGCGAAGCCCACTCGGTAGAAGTAGCCCTTGAACCCCTTGAAAGCACAGAACCATTAACTCAAGCTCCTTACAGCCTTACCTCCAACAATGGCGTAACCTATACTGCCGATGAAGTTCTATTTACCAAGCAGGAATTACGCCAATTATTGCGAGATTTACAAGATAAAGGTGCCCCAGCCGAAAGCTTGGAAGAGCTTAGCAAGCTGGCAAGCCAACCAGATGGCGCAACCTTGCATCAAGTCTTATCATCATTTTATAATCAGCGTGGCTATCAAGATCTTTCTGATACTGAGCTTTCAGTATTAAAGGGCCTAGCTAATAAAATCGACCCCAGTGGCAAGCTAGCCGAAGAATTGCTTATTCAAGCAAACGGCGTCAATGGTAAGGATGGTGAAAAATTCATCAATACCTTGCTTGCATCCATGGATAATTTATCTGGCAAGCGCATTGACCTTAATAAGACAGAAATGAGCGTCATTGCAAAGGCTGCTGGTTTATCTGAAAAAACCACAGCAAGCCTTATGGGTGGTTTTGGGCCTTATAACTCTTTGCAGCTAAATAAGACAGAGCTTAACAACATTCTCTCCCCAGCCATACATGAATTTGCCCAAGAAGATAAAAATTTAGCTAAGCTTGATAAAGCTTTAGATGAAACCCTTGGCCCCATATTAAGCGAAGCCAGAGCCCGCATGCAAAAAGAAGCCGAGGCCCACGCTCTTTCCATACGCAGTGTTGAGCAAAGCAAGGTAGTTATTGAAAAAACGGTACTAGAAACCGTTAATCAAAACCTTGAAAATGCGCGCTCAGCGCAAAGCGGCAATAATAGCGCAGTAGATCAAAGCAAACTCACTGCCCAAGCTTCAGAAAACAAGCAAATGATTAAGGGTGATGCGCTTAATAATACTCAAAGTAACACACAAAATAATGCTAACATACAAAGCAATGCTAACGCACAAAATAAATTTTCCACTAAGGAAGATTTAAGTAGTGAAGCCGATGATAATGCTAATGCCAAAAAAGATAATCATTTAAATAATATGCTAAATAAGGCTGAAGTGCGCACCATGGCCCAAGCCCCTAGCAACAATATTAATACACCGGTTATTGGTTTTGGTGCCATGGCTCAAAATGCAGTGGCTACTGAAGCCACTTTGCCACAAACCTCAACCCCAAGCCTACTTTCACAGCAAGCAGCAAGTCAGGTAGAAAAGGCCATGCTTAGCGCAGCAGCCGATGGAACTAAGCGTCTGAATTTACAATTGCATCCGGCTGAGCTTGGTGCATTAACCATTACCCTTACTTCACGTAATGGTGAATTAAATGCCCTTATTCGCTCAGAAAAGCCAGAAACCACTGAGCTTTTACACAAGCAGCTTGATTATATCCGCACAACTCTTGAGCAGCAAGGGCTTAAGGTAGATAAGCTTGAAGTGCAAACTCAAACTTCAGAAAATAATTCCCAGTATGAACAGTGGGATGGCATGCAAGAACACAATGCAAGGCAGGAAGAAAATTCCCGCCGTGATATACTTGAGCGTTTGCGCAACCTTGGAAAGGTGCGAAATGATGGAACAATTTCAACTGAAACAACTTTGGAACAGCATGTGCAATTAGATAACTATACGGCAGTAAATGCCGGACAACCATTGCACATTGTAGCTTAAGTTGGTTGTGAAATTTTAAGGAGTGAGCAATATGTCAGCCATTATGAACGCCATGACAAATACCAGCAATGAATTTAGTCAAGCCATTGCCAACAACAAATCAGATGGTGATGATCTTGATAAGGAAGCCTTCATGCTTTTGCTGGTCACTCAGTTCCAATATCAAGACCCGCTAAACCCTATGGAAGATAAAGAATTCATCGCTCAGCTATCTCAATTCTCAAGCTTAGAGCAACTCATGAACTTAAATGACAGCATGAATAATCTATCTGCCGTAACCCAAGGGCAAGAGATGATTAATGCCACCTCATACATTGGCAAGGCTGTTGATGTGAGTGGTAATGTAATTAGCAAGTCTACCAATACCAGCACAGGTGACGTAACTGTTACTGGCATGCTCTATGCTCTTGGTGAGCCTGCATCCAGTGCTTACTTAAATATTATTAATACCTCTGGTGATACCATTAGAACCATCACCCTACCCCCACTAGCAGCAGGTCAACAGCCTGAATTTGTATGGGATGGCCTTGATTATAATGGCAACCCTGCACCTGATGGCCTCTATCAAGTGGCACCTGCATTTATTAATGAAGATGGTACACCAATTATTGATTATGACATGGTGGTTGAAGGTATGGTATCTGGTGTTACCACTAACAATGGGGTGACTTACTTAACCCTAGCTGACGGGCGCAATACGCTACTTTCAGAAGTACGCCGCGTATCTGAACCTACGGTTATAAGTAATACCGATACCGATGGAGACACCACTGACCCTACAAATACCAGCGGTACAAATACTACTAACACTACAACAACTGGTACAAATACTACTAACACTACTGAACCTACTAATACCAGTACTACCAATACAACAACGGCAGAAGTTACGCCATAGGCGTTTTATATAAACAATTAACTATTACATGAAATAGTCTTTAGGAGGATATTATGGGACTTTCATCAAGTATGTGGACAAGTGTTTCGGGATTGCTTGCACACGGCGAGAAAATGAACGTAGTTGGTAACAACATCGCTAACGTGAGCACGGTGGGTTTTAAGGCCCAACGTATGGACTTTGAAGATTTTATTTATCAAACAGATTTCAGTGCCAGTGGCCCCACTCAAATCGGGCTTGGTGTGGGCATCAATGCAGTTATGGGTGATTTTTCCCAAGGCGCATTTGAATCCACCAACTCTGCCACCGACCTTGCCATTGGCGGCAATGGATTCTTTGAGGTGCGCGACCAATATAGCAATGAAGTATATTACACTCGTGCTGGTAACTTTAACTTTGATAAAGATGGCGTCTTGCGCCTGCCTAGTGGTGAAATTTTGCAAGGTTGGGAAATTGATAATAGCATTAGCCCAACTCTAGCCACAGGTGCTGCCCCTATTACAAGTACATCACAATCTACAGTGCAAGGCACTGGCGTACCTAAGGATATTACCTTAGAGTCTTGGAACGTACCCCCAAGAGAAACCACCAAGGTAGACTTTTCCATTAACCTTACTTCTGATAGCGGATATGATAAAACCCCAAGTGTGACTAACCCACTCTTTGCCATGTCCACAGCATGGGATGGCTCACAACCACCAGCCAACCCCAATGATGCACCAATATCTGCCGATGCCTATGCCTATCAAACACCCATTAAAGTGTATGATGAAGCCGGCAACTCACATACATTAACTACTTATTTTGACCAAATAAGCAACCCAACTGTAGAAAACCCTGGTCCACCAGCCACCGAAGGCCCGCTCATTGCCGACCTACCCAATGGCTATACCATGTATGAGTATATGGTCACTATGGATCCAGCAGAAGACAACCGTACCTTTGGCGGAGAGCTTGTACAAAATGCCAGCGGTGAATATGTACTTCAAGGTGCCACCAGCTTCCAAGACACAGAAAATGCGGGCGTACTCATGAAGGGTGTAATGATCTTTAACGCATCAGGTGAGCTTGTAAACCAAACTGCTTACACCTATATGGGTAACACCGATTATAACGTAGATCCTGTAACTGGTGCTCTTGCTCCTCTGCCTGGTAACATAGGCGGTGCTACGGCAACTGTTGCAGACGTAGGGCACCCAGATAATAATGGTTCATGGCAACCCACTGCTGTTTCTAACAATGGTCTGCCAGTGTTTACGGCAAACTTTACCGGCCACGCTCTTGCCAACTCTGTACGCCAAGATGCCGGCACCATAGATATTGATGACTCTTCACAACACTTAATCGAGCTTGATTTTGGCCTAAAAGTTATCGGCAACCTTGATGACCCTTGGGGTGTTGGGGCTCCTGTAGACCCAGCCGTAGGCGGTAGCCAAAGTATTGCAGATGTCATCAATGTTGACCCTGCAACAGCTGGCTTCCCCGGAACCATTGACTATGATGACTTAACCAAATTTTCCAATAATTTAACTGAAAAGTCAGGTGATGCCACAAGAATGACCTCAGGTTCATCAAACACATTGTCAAGCCTGCAAGATGGTTATACCTTTGGCACACTATCCACTGTCAACATTGACCAAGACGGTATATTGTATGGTATATATACCAATGGTGTGACCATGCCCCTATATCAAATCACTATGTATGACTTTGTAAATACCCAAGGGCTAAACCGTGAGGGTGGTAATCTCTACTCCGCCACTCGTGACTCAGGTAATCCGCAAATTTCCGTTGCCAATCAAAATGGTATGGGTGAAATTGTGGCCTATAACCTTGAGATGTCTAACGTAGACATGGCTAGGGAGTTTGTGCAAATGATCTCCACTCAACGTGGCTTCCAGGCAAACTCCAAGGGCATTACCACCGTTGACGAAATGCTTAATACCGTAATTGGTATGAAACGATAATAAATAAGTGACACTAAGGGCAAAAACCTCAGTGTCACTCAAAAATAGTTTATAATACACTCCTAAGACTTATGGCGACCGACCCCGAACCGGTCGCCATAAATTTTTAAATAGTTCGTACTGAAAAACCTTCCAAACACTCTCTTGACAAAAACACACAAACAAACTACCCCCATGGCA
>CAYJIU010000105.1:0-5820 GCA_964370305.1 uncultured Desulfovibrionaceae bacterium | reverse complement strand
CTTAAAAAATCATCCTAATAGCGATGTGACGCGGCAATCCATGTATTTAAAAAACGTCATCAAGAGGAAATGTCATTTTGCAAATCGGAATCACGTAGAGGGACAATGAGTCTCCATCTAGGTACATTGTCTTTTGGGCTTTGTTGTGTTATACGAAAAAAAACGCAATGCGTAAATTGCGTAATGTAGTAAAAAATTAATTATTTGTGAGAGGATTTTATGCAACCTTTAGAAATAAAAAAAGATATTTATTGGGTCGGTGCCGTTGATTATGACAATAGGGATTTTCACGGCTATTCCATCTCCCCCAGTGGCTCAACGTATAATGCCTATGTGGTAAAGGACGAAAAAACCGTCCTTTTTGATACTGTATCAGCCCATATGACTAAGGCCATGTTGTGCAGGCTTGCCCATGTGACACCACTAGAAAAGGTTGATTATATAGTATGTAATCATCTAGAGCTTGACCATGCTGGTGCCTTGGCTGAGGTTGTGGAGCGTTGTAAGCCGGAGAAGATTTTTTGCTCTGCCATGGGGCTTAAATCCATGGCTGGTTATTTTGATATTAGCAAGTGGCCTGTGCAGGCCGTGCAAAATGGTGAAGAAATCTCCATTGGTAAGCGTCATATAAAGTTTGTGGAAACACGCATGCTACATTGGCCTGATAGCATGGTTTCATATATTCCTGAGGATAAATTGCTTATTTCCAATGATGCCTTTGGGCAAAATATTGCGACTTCTCAGCGTTTTGGAGATGAGGTGCCTAGCGAATTCGTCCATAGGGCAGTTAAAGAATATTTTTATAATATTGTGTTGCCCTTTGCTCCTCAAGTACTCAAAGCTATAGAATTATTAGGAACATTAGAAATAGACATGATTGCCCCTGACCACGGGCTTATTCACCGTGGTAAGGATGGTGTAAACTTTATTTTAGATTTGTATAAAACCATGGCCGAACAAAAACCACAAAAACGAGCTGTTGTTGTATATGATACCATGTGGCACAGCACAGAGAAAATGGCCTATTCTATAGGTAGTGGTCTTGAGTCAGTGGGTGTGCCAGTGCGCATTATGTCATTAAAGCAAAATCATCATAGCGGAGTCATGACTGAACTTGCAGATTGCGGTGCTGTTGTTGTGGGTAGCCCCACGCATAATAATAATGTTTTGCCATATATAGCCTCTATGTTGACCTATATGAAGGGCTTGCGTCCGCAAAACCGCGTTGCCGCCGCTTTCGGTTCTTATGGTTGGTCTGGTGAAAGCCCAAAGATTGTTCACGAGTGGCTTGCCTCCATGAAAATGGACATGGTGGGTGAACCTTTGCGCCAGCAATGGTCTACCAGTCATGAAAGCCTTGCCGCATGCCATGCACTTGGCAAGCAAGTGGGTGAAGCCCTGATTGCAAAAATAGGTAGCTAGCTCAAGGCAGAATAAATATGGCACTGCGTATTGCTATACTTGCTTCGGGTAGCGGAAGCAATGCCCAAGCTATTTTTGATAAAATAGCCTCGGGGCATCTTGATGCAAAAGTGTGCTTGGTGCTTTGTAATCGACCAGGTGCAAAGGTTTTGGATCGAGCAAAAAAGCTTGCCATACCCACATGTGAGCTTGACCACACTGCATACCCTAACCGTGAAAGCTTTGATGCCGTATTGGTGGAAAACATCCAAGCAAGTGGGGCAGAATTGGTGGTTTTGGCAGGCTATATGCGCGTGCTTACTACTGTGTTTTTAGATGCCTTTGAAGGTAGGGTAATTAATGTACACCCCGCCATTTTACCAAGCTTCACGGGGGCCCATGGTGCCCGTGATGCTTGTGAGTGGGGGGTGCAGGTGTCTGGATGTACAGTGCATTTTGTGGATGAAGAAGTAGATCACGGCGCAGTCATTGCTCAAGCTGTTATTCCAGTTATGCCAGATGATGATGCCAAGAGTTTGCAGGGGCGTATTCAAATTATGGAGCATCGCCTTTACCCGCAGGTTTTACAGTGGTTTGCAGAAAATCGTGTCCAGATAGAGCAAAGACGAGTACGCATTTTACCTGCTCAAAAAAAGTTTGCTCCCGTCTTGGCGGAGATGTCAAGTGTCGAGGCATATTTTATCTGGCCTCCTCTGGAGGAGGGTTTTTAAAGCTTTGTATTGATTATTTTGATTAATTTTTATAAATTATAAACTGATTGGATGGCGTTATAAAAAGATGAGTTTGAGTACTATGGACGAATATGATTTTAAAGATCAGCGGCCTGTGACCATGTATAACATGGACATACCCTTGGGTACTGTCTTCACATGTCTTTTTAAAAATGGCACTAAGCTTGAAACTCAATTGGTGGGCTATGAGCACGACAACTTCTTTTTATTAAAATTTCCCACCATATCTGGCATTGGCAATTATTTGGTGAAAGATACGCCCATGGCGGTGCTTTTTAAGGCCAAGGGGTTTAATGTTACCTTTGCCAGCACTCTTAATACACCCATCCCCCGAAAATTTTTATCATTTTGTAATTATCCAGCAAAATTTAAATTGTATGAAATTCGCAACACCACGCGTACAGATTGCCTTTTGCCTGCATCCGTCACAGTTAAGGACGAGCGTTATTACGGTGTTGTGCAAGATATATCTCAAGATGGCTGTAAATTGGTACTTGAAGGTGTGGGCGGTACAAATTTGCGCAAGCTTGAACAGGGTGAGCGTATTCAACTGGAAATTTGGACGCAAAGAGATGCCATGCACGTAAATGCTACAATCATGCGCAGTATGAAAAATATTTCGCGCGTAATGCTTGGATTGGCCTTTGCTGACGTTACAAAGCAAGATTTAGCTATTATTCAATCCTTCATTAGTTCTTTACAATATACTGGCACCAATGATTTTGATGAGAGAAATTAAGTGATATTTTAAATTTTAGTTCGGAGGGGTTATGTGCATAGTTCGTAATATAGTTATTTGTTTTTTATTGTTGTTTGTGGGCGCGTTTTGTGCTGAACAAGGCTTTGCCGCAGAAAAAACCCAAACTACAGAAAAGGCCGGTGCCCCCACTCCAGATACCCCTGCCAAAACTACACAGCGTGAAACACAAATTTCTGTTAGCCATACTGGCACTGATATTGCCGGTACACGCTTGGCCACGCGCCTAAAAGAACTTTTTAATGCTAGTAATTTATTTCAATTAAATGAAAGCAATAACCCCAAAATCCGTATTTTGCTAGTATCCAAGGCGGAGTTTGCCGATAGGCCAAGCGTTGGTTCTGTTTACTCCATTACTTGGGTCTTTAGCCAAAGTGAAGGACATCTTGGCTATTTACTTGCTCAAGAAGTTGACATCCTTACCCCAGAAGATGTGGATGCAGTGGCAGCAAGGTTGCTTGAACGTACCGATGGCCTTGCTGTAAAATATGCTTATTTGTTTAAATAGCCGATTAATTAGTCTATGCTGAAAAATATTTCCACGTATTTTTCAAAAAAGGCATTACCTCCAAACGTCGCTTTGCGCACGCAGGAAATGGGTTCCTGCCCTTTTTACGCCTTGCAAAATTTTTCTTAAAGAAAAATTTTGTTAGTCGCCGTGTGCAAAACTGTTTTCTTTTTTAAGCAATCCATGGACAAAATTCCAATATTTCGGCACTGAGTTGCTTAGTGTTTACAGTGGCGTATATACTCATATGCGCTAGCATGTGTACATCATTTTTGGCGTGCTTTTGGGCATGGATTAACAACCACTGCGCGGCACGATTGGGGCGGCTATGTATGGGCAAAATGTGGCGAATACCAAGATTATGTTCATGGCAAGTGTTTAATATTTCATATAAGTGGTTTGGGGCATAAATGCAGAAAAAATGCCCATGATGTTTAAGCAGGCTAGCTGCTGCTGCGCAAAAATATTGCAAGGTGTTTTCATGTTGATGCAGGGCAATACGGCGTTTAATATCTACACTGACGCGCCCAGTACCTTGTTTATGATATGGGGGATTTGTCATGACCATATCAGCAAATTGTTGCTTGGTGCGCTCATGATAGATAGAGGCTAGGTTTTTTTTGGCAGCCACATCGGCCAGTTGAAAATGTAAACGAGCATCAAGCCCTAAATTTTGAGCATTTGCTTTGGCTGCCAAAATAGCTTCTTCTGTGATATCAATACCAAAACCGTGTGCTTCTGGCATATTCATAGCCAAGCTACATGAGGCCATGCCGTCACCCACACCAAGCTCTACGAAGTGCTTTATTGTGGGTTTACAATGTAAAATAAAGGCTGACAGCAACAGGGCGTCAATGCCGATTTGTAAGCCATGCTCTTGTGTGCTGTGTGCCAATGTTACTTTATTCACTTTTATAAAACTCTTCCCATTTTGCCATTAGTTCGCGTAAGGCCTTGCCGCGATGGCTGCGTGAATTTTTTTCTTCCTTACTTAACTGAGCGGCAGTGCGCCCAAGTATTGCATCAAAAAATATTGGGTCATAACCAAAACCCTGTGCGCCTAAGGATTCCTTGGTTATACTACCTTCCCAAGTGCCACGTACGGTATAATGCTTGCCCGTAGGCGTACAAACAGCCATGCAGCAAACAAAGCGGGCTAGGCGATTTTCTACACCTTCAAGAGACTGTAATAATTTTCGAATATTGCGCTCATCCTTGGTTTCATCTGGCAAAAGAGCAATGTCTTGGCCATAGCGGGCAGAGTATATCCCCGGTGCTCCATCTAGCGCATCCACTTCAAGGCCGGAATCGTCGGCAATGGCTGTTAGACCCAAGGTTTGGGCCACAGTTTTGGCCTTGAGTAAGGCGTTTTCTTCAAAAGTTTTACCGGTTTCCTCCACATCTTCCATGTGCGGAAAGTCTTCTAAACCGCACACTTTAAGGCCATGCGCACTGAGGTTGTCTGCCAATTCGCGGATTTTGCCAGTATTACGAGTTGCAAGAATAATGGTATTTTTCATGTAATATCCTTAAGACATTTAATTTTTTTGATTGTATATATGGAAATCTGCATAATCGCTAGGCAGGCTTTCATATAAGGTTTTCTCTACTCCTAAAAGTGTATGCTAGCAAGAGCTAACTTGAGGCTATGGCTAATCATTGGTGGTATAAATAATAATGATTGAATTACGCTTGCAAGGTAGGAATAGGGTGTGTTATAAATGTTAACACAATCATTTATATGGAGGATGAATTATGAAGTTCGGACTAAAAGCGTTATTGGTGTTCTGTTTACCTGTGGCTCTCATTTTTGTATTAAATGTACATTCTCAAGCGGCTGATGCTGCTAAGGGTGCTGAACTGTACAAAAAGTGCTCCGGCTGTCACACTCCAAACCCCAAGTTTGGCGGTAAACCTATGGACTATTTGTCAGGCAAGATGATGCATTATCGTGATGGTAAGTTTGATAAACCAGCAGTACAAAACATGCAAAAAGCCTTTGCTGGTATGAGCGATCAAGATATAGCTGACCTTGCAAGCTATGTTAGCAATATGAAAAAGTAATTTGATAAAGCTTTATTATAAACATTTTTTTGTGCCGCCAATACCAATAAAATTGGTTGAGGCGGCACATGCTTGTAAATAGCAAAAAGTGATTCAAAGGTTTCCATTTTAAGATATTTGCCCTGGCTAGGCTCAGCATGAAACTTGCCTAAATTGAACAAAGAGCATATGATTTTTGAGAGTGCTGACAAAGTCAGCACGGCCGATAAATCAAGAGTCCTGTCCGAAGGGTGCGCAGCATAGCCGTTAGGTGAGCAAAGCGAATCTTACGGATACAGAGAGCAGAGATAGGCGCAATTTACTTGCGCCGTAAAGCGATTGATTTTCGTGCCTTTCCG
>CAYJIU010000104.1:0-6089 GCA_964370305.1 uncultured Desulfovibrionaceae bacterium | reverse complement strand
GGGCAAAGGGGATGGGGGTGCGCTGCGCTACCCCCGTTCCCCTTTTGCAATCCCCTCCCCCCTGCCTTGCATTCGGCTATGGCCTATCCCTTTGTGGCTATTTGCTCTGCATACTGCTTTTCGTTTTTTGAGTAACTTTTCAAATTTTAATAGCAAAATTATATTTAGAAACAATTGCGCAGAACCCTCATTTTCGTAGGTATTTACTGTCACTTGTGCAATCGGTGATATTTTGTTAAACTTTTACAATAAACATTTTGAGGCAGGCATGGACGTAAATTATCTTGATATAGGCATTGTGTTAATTATAGCCTTTTTTGCCATAAGGGGACTTTTGCGTGGTTTCATCAAGGAAATATTATCCCTTGCGGGTATTGTGGGTAGTATCTGGCTTGCGTATAATTATTATGCCTTGGTGGTACCTTACTTGGATTTTTTGCAAAATCCCATGTGGCGTAATGTTGTAGCCTATGTTGTAATTTTTGTTTTTGGTATCTTATTTGTGGGTATCATCATACAATTACTAAAGAATATTTTCTCATTTTCCTTTTTACCCTGGGCAGATAAGTTTTTGGGCTTTTGCTTTGGGTTATGCAAAGGACTGCTTCTTTGTGCCATAACTGTTGCCATAAGTATTGGTTTTTTTGATGATACATCCATGGTTCAAGATTCACTGGCCATGCCTTATCTAAACATGCTTATAGAATATGTACGCAGCCATGTGCCGGCGGATATTTTTGCTATTTTTTCTGAAAATAATTGAGAGTTATAATGAGTACATCTGCCTTAAAAAACTTACAATCTGTTGTTGAACGTCTTATTGCTCCAGACGGTTGCCCGTGGGATAAAGAGCAAACTCCACAATCCCTTGCTGACTATACCATCGAAGAAGTATTTGAACTTGTAGATGCCATCCGCTCTGGCAATGTAAATGATATTTGTGAAGAGCTTGGGGATGTGCTTTGCTTATTGATTTTTATAGCTAAACTTTATGAAAATGAGTCAGCTTTTTCATTGGATACGGCCTTAAATTATAGTGCTGAAAAGATGATACGTCGCCATCCGCATGTTTTTGCCGATGTTACTTTTGACAATATTGATGAGCAACTCAAGGCTTGGGAGAGCATAAAGCGAAGTGAAAAAAAGAAAGATGATACTATTCAAGGTATTTATGATTCACTACCCAAGGGCTTGCCGCCTTTAATTAAGGCTTATCGCATCCACTCCAAGGCTGCGCGTATTAACTTTACATGGCCTCAAGATGAGGACGTGGAACAACAAGCCGAAGCTGAATGGCTTGAATGGCTTGATGTGTCGAAGGGTGAGGATAAGGAAGCCCAAATGCATGAATTTGGGGATATACTCTTTACCTTAGTGGAGCTTGGTCGGCGTAAAGGTATCAAGGCTAGCGAGGCTTTAGATTATACGAATTTACGGTTTTTGGAGCGTTTTGCGCAAATGGAAGCTCTTGCTCGTGAGCGCGGGCTTGATTTTGTAGAACTTAGCCTTGATGAAAAAGACGCTCTTTGGGATGAAGTCAAGGCTAGGCAGAAAAAGTAGTTTTACCTTGTCTTACTGCCAAGGTGGCTTGTTATCTTAAGCAGTGCAAACGCCATAAAGTGGGGTTTGTTATCAACTTGTTTAGCGGAGGCATAATATGTCTGATGAAATAAAAAAAGATAATGTACCCCACGATAATGACGAAGATAAAAAAGCAAGTGCTGACAGTGCAAGTGCAGAGTCACCACTAAAGCTTGATGCTGAAAAAGCTGAAGATGCAAGCAAAGCAGAACCCCAAAAACGTGGTATAGGCTTCTTGGGTAGGCGCGGTACTGCCCCCATTAAAACAGAGCCTAAAAAAGATGCTGCACCCAAGAAAGAAACAGCCCCCGAAGCCCCAAAACCAGTGGGTATTGCTGAAAAAATATTTGTAAAAATTGCCGAAATACCGGTGCTAGCAGTTTTGATTCTCATATTTATCTTTTGCTTGCACAATGTTGCTTCCATATGGTTGCCCTCAGTATTTTTTGAGCAAGAATTATATTTATTAGAGGTATATACCGATATGAAAGGCATGGGGCAGTGGTTAATCCCCCCCAGTACTGAGCATGTAAGCTTTATCTTGCCCGGATTTTTTTGGTTCATGGCTTTAGTGGACTTGATTCCGCTAACCGATGCCATTTTTTTACCCTTAGTGACTACCTTGACTATGCTTATTGCTGTAATGGGCGTTTATGTGCTTGGGCTCAGCGTGGGACTTGGTGCTCGTGTTAGCTTTGCCGCGGGGCTGCTTACTCTATCAAGCCCCTTCTTTGCCGATATTGGGCATTGTGTTCGGCCGGATTTATTTACTGCTGGCTTATTTGCCTTGGCGTTGGCCTTTTTACATCGAGGTTGGGTGAATACTTCTGCACCCACAAGCTTTATATTAGGGTTTTTCTTCACAGCCCTAGCTACGCTTAGCGGTGGATTTTTACCCCTTTGGGCTATTTTAATATCTAGTATCATTTTTATCTGTTGGCGCGGTACTTTTGGGCGAGCAAACAAGCTTGATGCCGTGATTGGCTTTGGCGTCTTGGTGTGTATTTTCGCTGCATGGCTTGTGGTTATCATCATTGGTGGCGGCCCTCAGGCCGAAGCCCTAGAACAATTTATGCAGCATATGATTAGCCCATTTGCGCCACCTTTCTGGCCTTTAGCTCCTCTGTGGTATAGTTCTTTTATCTGGCTTGTCATTGGTCTTGCACCTTGGGTGTTGTTACCTTTATTTGTGTCTTGGGTGCGGGTTTTAAAAAATACCCTAACTAGCCTAAAAGCCTCACGCAAAGAAAACTCCGGCGCAGCTTGGCTTTATATTACCTTATTTATAAGTGCAATTTTGCTTGTCCGTGGGGGTGGGCAATTTGTAGCATTAAACCTTGCTCCTATTGCACTAGTATTATTGGCAAAAGCCTTATGTAATCTCACTGCTCTTGGAAGCAGAGTATTTTATGCTATGTTTTCGCTCTTAGCCTTTGTGGCTGCTATTTTGTGTCTGGCTGTATATTTTGCGCCTAACTCGTCATTGTGGGCAGACTATTTGCCAGCATTTATTATCACCGCACTTGCAAACGCCAAGGGCTTAGAATTTATAAGCGGTATATTATTGCTTGGGGCCATTGTTTTATTCAAATTCACTAGGCGCGATTCAGCTATGGGGTCGTTGCTGGTTGTATGTCTTTTCGCGCTATTATTGGTACAGCCCTTCACCATGTTTTTTGCCCCTTCCTTGGTTAGTCATTCGGCTAAATACCATCCATTCGGGGCAGGTTTTGGCATTTTGCCATACGGCTTGGGCGCGCCCTCTCAAGGCATATTATCCCTAGATACAGAGCCAAGCACCACCCAAAGCCCACAGCCTGAACCTGATGTGCAAACCCAACCCACTTTGCCGGAGCCTACACCAGAAGAGCCAGCCTTGACACCAGAGCAAGCTGCTCCCGTGGAGTCAGCACCAGAAGAGCCAGCTTCGACACCAGAAGAACCAGCAACTCCAGAGGCTATGCCAGAACAAGCTCTTCCAACTCCATCACCTCCTGCAGAAGCTGCACCACAGCCAACACCGGAGGAAGCTCCCCCCGCTGAAAGTGTAGATACTCTGTAGTCATTAAAGGAAATGTAGCCATATTCATGATGGATAAAATACAATATAGTTCCAGCTTCAAAACCCGTTTACTATATGTAGGCGGTAGTGCATTAATTAGCCTTAGTCTATTTGCTATTGTTTTTTTTAACTTAGATAAGGGGTTAAACTTTAATGATGAGGGGCTATACCTGTATTCTATTGCGCACCCCTTCTTACCTTGGGCTTTAATGTCTGACTTTGGGGCTGTTTTACATCCCATTTTTACTGCTCTGGGCCAAGATCTATATAGTTTTAGGATTTTTACATTTTTTGCCTTAGCCTCAGCTGCTATATTGCTTATATCTAGCTTTTTTATGCTTTGTAAACGGCATGTAACAATCCCAACATGGGTTTTTTGTACTATAACTCTTGGCCTTTGGAGTTGTATTCTTGGTTATTATGTCTTGTGGCTGCCCACAGCAAGTTACAATACCTTGGCTCTTATTGGTATATTATGCACTTTAACATCCTTAAATTTATATGTATTATTAAATAGACCGCATGCTAGACAAGCGTTGCTTGCAAAAAAAAGTTGGAATAATACTTTAAGGTGGTGCTGTCTTGTGTTTTTGGCCTTTTCAGGAGTATTGGCTTTTGTAGCTAAGCCTACCACCGGCACTGGAATGGCTATATTGTCTTTATGTTGGATATGTTACGCTAAGGGTATACGCTGCTTGCGCGAACGAGTTTATGACATAATTTTTGCTGGTATATTTGCTATAATTTTACTTTTATTTTATGTGTTTTTTATTTCTAATGGTCTTGAAACTATAAATAAAATACTACTTTCTGCCAAACTTTTAGACAGCACTTATGGCCTTAGCAAGACATTGTCGTTTTATGCTCAGTACTTTTTGCCAACATCCTATGTGCTTGTATTGCTCACGTGGCCCTTATGGGGCGTGGCACTTTGGGCTACGCATAAGGAAAAATATAAGCTTGCTGTAGGTGTTGCTGCGCTTGCTATTACCATATCCCTTGTGACAGCCTATGTATGGATTGTTAGTTATATTATGGCATTAGTGCTCTGGCCGGTGATGGTTATGCTTGTTATTGCTGCATGCTTATGGAGAAGATCATGGCAGCATTTACGCTTTAGCCTTATGTTAGCTGTGACATATTTTGTTGCAGTCTTTATCTATCATGCAGGAACTAATACTTCTCTTGAGTATAAGGCTTCTGAAGCTCTTGTTTTGTTAGGGCTTAGTCTTGTAAGTCTTTGCATGGGCATGATTCCTGAACGTAGGGTTATAATTTTGCCAAGCCTAGCCATTATTTTATGTTTTAGTACGCTGGGCACTTTGTTTTACCCCATATTCAATACTGCACGCCATAATGATAAGGCTATATGGGAGCTTAACGCAGCTGTACAAACAAAGCCTAACACCCACCCCATAAGCGTTCATCCTGAGCGTAAAATATTTATAGAGTGGTTACGTAAAACTGCCCATGACAATGGCTGGCAGGCAGGTACGCCTGTTATTAATACATCATATTATACTAGTAGTAGTCTATTTTTATTGGATGGATATAAAATGGAAGGAGTTTGGCAAATAGAAGCGCGTTATACTCCAAGAAAAAACTACACTACTATCATGTCATTAGCACCAGCGGAGCTATTGCAAAAGGCTTGGATAATCAAGCCCGTAAATGATGGGCCAAGGCATATGCCGGCAGAAGTATTAAAGGAAGTTGGGTTAGACTTTCCAAGCAATTATGACTTGCTTAGCACATCCCCCGTAGAAAGTATTCAAGGCATTTGGCCTCCTGAACAATATGAAATATGGAAGCCGAAACATTGATTAAACTTTCTTTACCCTAAAAGCAAAATATCTTAACATGATATATGTTACAACAGTCACACAACATGTGGCAATCAATTGCGCAATCATGGCGTTTAGCATGAAATATGTTACGAATACCTCTAAAAGCACCACATTTAGCATATAGGAAATAGACCAAGCCAATAAGCAACGTACATATTCTGAAAACCAATTCCCTTTTGTCTTAAATACCAACAGTTTTTGCGTAGTGAAGGCAATAAATGATGTAAGAAACCACGACAAAGCTAAGGCAGACTGATACGATTTTGCACCTAAAACATACAATAAAATCAAATAAATAACATAGCCTATGGCTGTGTTTAGGCTGCCAACTAAGATGAAGTACACTTGTATTGGTATCTTTGTAAGGATGTCGTTGATAAAATTTTTCATTTTTTGTTGAGGTTGAGATTGGCTAGTGGGCTGTTTTACAAATAATGCTTAAAAATATTAATGCCCTTTATGCCGTTTAGCAACAAAAAAGTGATTTTTACACCAAGCCATCCGACAATGAGAAAACATAAGTATAAAAATAACCTCACTGTTTCGACTTGAGAAGGTTAAAAAACTGCTTCAATTGTTATTTAGTCGACACTGAAAAA
>CAYJIU010000103.1:0-6248 GCA_964370305.1 uncultured Desulfovibrionaceae bacterium | reverse complement strand
CAAATCGGAATCACGTATTCAAATCAGCACTTTGTATTAAATAACTGGCAAAGGAATTTTGAGCAATTTCTCCATCCAATGAATGTATAAGCTTATGAATGGAGCTAGTCTTTTGGATTTTATTAAATAATTCAGCATCATATTCACGCAGCAGGCATTGTTGCAATAAATGCGCATAGGCATTGCTTAACTCAAGCATATTCCTAAATATATCCTTACATTTTGCATCTTTAAGAATAACATACGTGCTAAAAAGATGAAACATAAAATAATCAAAGGCCACATTCTCTTTTGCCCAGTATTCCTCCAAAAATAATTTAATAATTTTAAGCAATCTGCTATTACATTTTGCATGCATTAACCAATTAGAAAAGCACAACTTATCCATTTTTCTTACCGATGTAGAAAATGTATTTGCAATACTTGGCAGGGTTGGCAGTTTGCACCAAGGGGGAAATTTAGGCGCGAAAAAATCTTGTTTAAATATATTTTCAGGTATTTTATCGGTTAAAAACACAGTAGCATCAAGCCAAGTGCCACCATATTTTGTCAGCAAGGCCACCCTAATATAGTCGCTGAAATGCGCAGGAGTAATAAGGCCTTTGCGGTATTTTTCCAGTATAAATTGCGGGATAGTTATGAAATCTTGAACATTGTCTTCATGCAATAATTTTATCTTAAACTCTGGTTGATATTTTTGCACACTTTGCAAACATGTTTTTACCAACTCTGGTGCATTGTGTTCGCCCTGCAACCAGCATTGCCAAATATAGTTTATTTCAAAATTTGTGTGATAATCTTCAAGCTGGGCAGCAAATATATAATCATATTGTTTTAAACATTCTAAAATGGACATACAACATCACTCAGGCTTAATATCTTGATAAAATTCTGTTTTTTCTGCACAGTCCCACCACAAATCCCCAAAAGGAATTTGTGTAGTATTCCAAGGCTTTAGCGGAGAACAATAATGTATCACCCTAGGCTTAGTGAAAGACTGCATATAATCTTCATAATCCTTAGCTGGAGCAAAGTTCTTTAATTCTTCCACATCCACATGGGTTTGCATATTCCAGCTGGGGTTTAGTAACAATACTTTTTCATGTAAAATACTATTGATTACGCATTGATCAACCGTGCGCGGTCTGACAATTTCCACCAATTTTTCAAGGCATTTTTGGGTAAAATTCATGCTTCTTAATTTAGCAATATCAAAAATCAATACACCAGAATTAAAATACTTTTGTACATTATTTAACTTAAGTATTTCTTTAGCATATTTATGTAATGTGGCATCAAATTCCACCTTACATTTAAATTTATATTCTAACACAGCGGCCATGGCTTTGTTTTGTAAATCAATGTGCAATATCTCATTCATATTGCATAAAAAAAGCATATCGCAATCAAGATAAACTACTTTTTCATAGTTTACAAATATTTGCGGGATAAAAAATCTATAATATGCTTCCTTACTAAAGTGAGCATGTATCTTAAAAATATTTTGGTCAAACTCCTCTAAAAATGGAGCAACGCTTAAAAAACGAATGGAGATATTTTTACGCTCCAAGGCTTGTATTTTTTGTTGGTAGCTTGGGGATAATTCAGTATGAAGAATAAAAATATCACATACTTCATCGTTGGGAATATGTTGTATAAATGAGAATAAGGCCACTCCCAAATAGGGTGCATAATTATTATTACTTGCAAAAACAAAACAATTGCTATTGTTTGTATAAGTGGGCACAACAAGTTTTTTTATGATTAAGGACAAATGGTTCATAATATATATTTTGTTCCATCCCTTTTATGTGGCCGCTATTCAAAGCTGATGTTTCATTGTATTAATCCACCCGATGGTGACAGCCGCGGCTTTCCTTATTGCGCAATGCAGCTTGTGTAATTACATAAGCAGTATGCACGCCGTGGAAAAGATTGATTAAAGAAGGGGTAATCTGCGTACGTTTATAAAAATCATGAATACGGCGCGAAAGGTCACGCAAATCTTGAAAAGCACGGTAAAGACGTGCATTATTGCGCGTAATACCAACATAATTCCACATGGTATGCCGAATACTTTCCCAGTCTTGAGCAATGAGGGCTGGGTCGTCATTTTGTTCGGTACCACCTTGCTCCCAATCTGGTATAACATTGCGTAAACCTTGAGGTAATGAATTTTCATCTTGACTGCGTTTGGCAATATCTTGCCCCGCACAAAAGCCCCAAGTTATGGCTTCCAATAATGATGTACTGGCAAGACGATTGGCACCATGCACTCCTGTGCAAGCACATTCCCCAATGGCATACAGGCCGTGTACATCGCTGCGCCCATGCTTATCCACCAAAATACCCCCGCAAAAATAATGCGCCGCCGGCACCACAGGTATGGGGTCAGTTTTAATATCAATCCCCACATCCTTGCAACTTTTTAATACAGTGGGGAAGCGAGTTTCTAAATCATGCTCAATGGGCCTTGCATCAAGGTAAAGGCATGGCGCACCAGTGGCTAGCATTTCTGCAACCATGGCTTGTGAAACCACATCGCGCGGCGCAAGCTCAGCCCGTTTATCATAACGCTGCATGAAGGTATTACCTTGTGCATCCAAGAGGCGCGCGCCTTCACCGCGCATGGCCTCAGTAATTAGGGCTCTGCGGTGGATTAATTTGCTATAAAGTGCTGTTGGGTGAAATTGCATAAATTCTGAATTAATCACCCCAACCTTGGCACGATGAGCCATGGATATACCAGAGCCCACGCAAGACTCACTATTGGTGGAATGTAAGAACACATTGCCCACTCCGCCGGTGGCAAGTATTGTCCAATCTGCAAGAATGGTTTGAGGCTTTGCAAGCTCATCATTATATATATAGGCACCGGCGCAACGGTTTAAGACATGGTAGCGATAGTCAGAATGTTGTCCATGGTGACGACTGGTAAGCAAATCAATGGCAAAACAACTTTGCATGCATTTGATATTCGGGTGTTCATGCACTGCTTTTGCTAGGCCTTTCATAATGGAAAAACCTGTAAAATCAGCTGTATATAATATACGCGCGGAACTATGCCCGCCTTCACGAGTCAAACTTAAGGAGCCATCATTATTTTTATCAAAGGACACTTGTGCGCGACGCATAAGTATTTGCTCAACGACCGCAGGCCCGCACTCACAAAGATGTTCCACGGCATCTTTGTAATTATAATCATGACCTGCCACGATTATATCATGTACCAAAGCTTCTTTGTCATCACTCTTGGTGGATTTATAAACAATGCCGCCCTGAGCAAGTTCAGAATTACCACCGCCAATGTCGCTGGCTGAGGATAGTAAAAGCACCTCAACGCCAGCATCAGCAAGGGTTAAAGCTGCTGTACATCCGGCCACACCAGAGCCAATAACTAAGGCTTGTACATAAATTCTGTCCTGCATTACACCCCTGCCTTGGCACAAGCATCAAGCATACGCTGAAGCGACGCTCGTGCATGTTCCACTTGCGCACTTGGAATTTTTACCGCATTTGCACTACCATCTTTAATGTTTTGCAGCGTAGTAAGTAGATTTTGGACATTAATCTTTGCCATATGCGAGCAATAAGCCTGCCGCAAAGGTATAACATTGCAATGACCGCTGTGCCGCGCACGTAAACGCTGCACTAAATTGGTTTCTGTTCCCACAATAACAGTGCTACCCTTAGGACTTTTTGCTACTATATCAATAAGATATGAAGTTGAACCCGCACCATCGGAATTTTGCACCACAGCTGGTGAACACTCAGGGTGAACATATACCCGACAGTGAGGATATGTACTACGCATATCTTGAATAATATTTGCATTAAATTTAGCGTGAATAGCACAACACCCCGGCCACATCAAAAGTTTTGCTTTCTTGATAGCGTCCAAGTCCATTTGCGTGCCATCTCCGCGTATATTAAGGATATGTTCACTCTTTACATCAAGCCCCAACTGACGGGCAGTATTTTGAGCAAGGTTTTTATCAGGTAAAAATAATACTTGCCGGCCCTGCTCAAGAGCCCATGTGAGCATGGTACTAGCATTGGCCGAGGTGCATACAGCACCGCCATAACGGCCCACCACATATTTTACCGCAAGAGATGTGTTTACATAGGCAAGAGGGACTATATCACGCCCGTTGTCAAGCCCTTGTATGACTTTTTCAAGCAAGGTTGCCGGTATCATTTGCGACATGACACAGTTGGCGGAACTATCTGGTATATAAACATTTTGCCCTTCCCACGCCAGCAAGGCCGCGGACTCAGCCATAAAATACACCCCACAAAAAACAATATGCGGAGATTTGACCTTGGCTACCTTACGCGCAAGTTCTAAGGAATCACCAACTATATCACAATGTTCTATAATGTCATCCGATTGATAATGATGGCCAACAATGCATACATCTTGCCCAAGTTCAGCACGCAGTTTAATAATTTGTTCTGCTATATTCGACATTTAAACCTCAACTATTTGTAATTGAAGATTTTTTCTTATAATCTATGCGTCTTTGCCAAATACGCCATATCCACGCAAAGAATAATAACACATAAACGCTTATAATAACATATAAGTTATCATAAAAACCTAAATCTCCATCCCAGCTCCACACATGTTGTTTCCAGTGTTGAAAAACAAAGGTAAAGCCTAAGGCACCAATTAACACAATCCAAATGGGGCATAGCCAACGTAGAGGGAAGGCTTCCTCCCAAAAAAAGGATTTTCGATAAAAACGCCTTGCGGACATAAATACGGTTATGAGCACCAATGCCACCATGCCCACGATAAACAGGCTAAGTCCTTTTAAGGCTGCACAAATTAAGCCCAAGATTAAAAAAACTGCACTTAGCCTAAAGGCAATGGCTTGGCGCATTTCAAGCCCATAGGCAAGAAAAAGCAATACGGCCCCTGAAAACATGCATATCCAATGCAATAACATACTTATCCACATGGGCCAGTCAATAAATAAAAAGAAGTTTCCTTCCCTCCAAGCAGGAAGGACGCAAAAACCAAGCAAGAAAACCCCAGCACAAAAAGTCGCCCAAGCGCAAATACTATGCGAAAGCACAGAAAGCCAACGCCCTGCATCACGCAAAACATTTTTGCGCTCTCTTGCTTCGTATATAGCAAGTAATACTGCCGCTGCAAGTAGCGGTAAAATAAAATAAATCAGGCGGAAACACAATACAGCAGCCACCACCACTTGTTCGCGTGGGGTATGAGTCAAATGCAAAATAACCAGTTCAAAAACACCCACTCCACCCGGAACATGAGTTAAAACAACAGCTACTTGAGCCATAAGGTAACTCGGTAAAAACTGGATAAAGCCAATTTCAAGGTCACCGGGCAAGAGCACATACATGCACCCAGCAGCGACAATAAGATCAATACCAGCCACAATAGCTTGTAATATTGCGATTTTTAATGGTGGAAAAACAAACTCACGCCCAAAAACAAAGATTGGTTTGCGGATGAAATAACAAGCCACAAGATAAGCAACGGCTATGGAGAGCAATATAACGCCAAGAAACCGCACATCGGTAATGGGCATTTTGCTTAATAATTCTTGTGGAATATCTGGAGGATGAATCATAAACACAAGACCGCACAAACCCAGTGCCCCCACCCAAAATGTTACGGCTAGCATGAGCACAAGGCGCACAATATCGTGTAAGGAAAAACCCCAAGCAGAATAAAAGCGATAGCGCACCGTTGTGCCACCCAAGAGGGCACCAAAGTTATAGCTAACTGCCTGACCGATAAAGGAAACAAGCGCAGTACGTTTTATGGGTAATGGTTTTTTGATTGCCACAAGGGCTAGCCAGTCATAGCCCACTAAGATTATATAATTCACTATCATAAGAGCTACAGACGCAAGTAGACGCCAATCTGGTATTTGAGACAAACTATCGCGAATTTGCACAAGGCTATAGGCTTTAAGCTTATGATATAAAAGGTATATTGCCCCAATAAAAATGCAGCTGATGAGTATGGGGCCAAGGTAGCGTAAATATTTTTTCATGTTTGACCTTATAAAAGTAACTACCACAAATAGCACAAACCATGAACAATACGTTGCACAAGGTCTTTATGTAATGGCAATTTACCAATGTACAATTTTTAAGTTCTTTATGCAATTATTTTATATACCATGCGATGCGACGTACACGTCATTGATTTAAAAAACTGAGAAGTTATCCAGTTTTTAAAGGCATGGATTACCGCGGGAAAACGC
>CAYJIU010000102.1:0-6293 GCA_964370305.1 uncultured Desulfovibrionaceae bacterium | reverse complement strand
ATGCCATTGCCTATAGTGCAAAAATCATTAAGGATCAAATTTCTGTATTCATCAATTTTGATGAAAAGATTGCCGGAGATGCCGCCATAGGTACTTCCGACGGTGCAGACCTTAATGAAAACTTATATAAAAGCATTGATGAACTTGAACTTTCGGTTAGAGCAACCAATTGCTTGCGTAGCACAAATATTTCCATTGTGGGTGAGCTTGTGCAACGCTCCGAGGCAGATATGCTAAAAACCAAGAACTTTGGGCGTAAATCTTTGGATGAAATCAAGCGCGTTCTTTTTGATATGAACCTTGATTTTGGTACAAAGATTGATAATTTCGATAAAAAATATCAAGATTGGAAGAGGAAGCAGCAAAATGAGGCATAGTAATTCAGGCAAAAAACTGTCGAGAACTCCATCGCATAGAAAGGCTTTGTTTCGCAACATGGCCAAGGCCCTACTTACCCATGGCAAAATTCGTACCACTGAAGTGAAGGCGAAAGAACTGCGTAAGATAGTTGAGCCTTTGATTACTCTGGCTTTGCGTAATGATTTACACGCTCGCCGTCAGGCTTATCGTGTGCTTGGTAACCATCAGCTTGTAAAACGTCTTTTTGACGAAATAGGCCCAGCTTTTGCTGGTGTAGCTGGCGGTTATACTCGAGTGCTGAAGCTTGATACTCCCCGTCGTGGTGACAATGCTCCTATGGCTATTATTGAGCTAACTCACAGAGCAGATGTTGTTGTAGAAGAAGCTCCAGCACCTGTGGTTGAAACTGCTGAAAAGCCAAAACGTGCGCCACGTAAGAAAGCTGAGCCTAAGGCCGAAGAAGCTGGTGAAGCAACAGCTGAAGCTGCTGAAAAACCAAAACGCGCTCCGCGTAAAAAAGCTGAACCCAAAGCCGAAGAAGCTGGCGAAGCAACAGCTGAAACTGCTGAAAAGCCGAAACGTGCGCCACGCAAGAAAGCTGAGCCTACGACAGAAGAAGCTTAATTTAATCTTATATATGTGTATTTTTAGGAGAGGGTGCAATCCCTCTCCTTTTGCATTTTAGGCCGCAGAGCTTGACAAATATCTAGATATTTTATAGACGGGCAAGAAGGCAATATATAAATTGTTTTACAGTTTTGATTGCCCAATTGTTTTTTGTTTTTGTAATATGGTGAAAAAATGAATAAAATAAAATTGTTATTAATGGTAGCCTTAGTTTTTGTTGTGTCTTTTGGGTATGGCTTTGAAGTACAAGCCAAGGTTAAAAAAGAAAAAAGTCACGCGCTTAGCGGAAAGGCTTCATGGTATGGCGGTAAATTTCATGGTAGACTAACAGCCAGTGGCACTGTGTACAATAAATATACTCACACCGCTGCGCATAAAACCCTGCCCTTTGGTACTGTGGTTGAAGTAATTGATGCACAAAACTCTAAACGTACGGTGGTTTGTATTACGGATCGCGGCCCATATGTTCGTGGAAGGGTTATTGACTTATCAAAGGCCGCCGCAGATGAGTTAGCCATAGGCACACGCGGCATAACTCCTGTTAAATTACGCATTGTTAGTGACATACATGGAAAAACATTGAATGACAATGAGGCTTTTTTTGTGCAGATACATGGCTTAGATCAAGGTAAAAAAGAAAAAATTGGCCCATATCAGCAATTTGCCGATGCTAATGTCATGAAAGAAGTCCTTGTCTCAGAGCATCCCGAGGCTTTAGTCATTGTAGATAGTACATCTCCATAGCCAGAATAAAGGCTGCAAGCCCAGAAATCACCTGCCCTAATATATTGACTACGGCGGCAAGCCATTTGCCAGCTTTTATCAAACTGTCACAGTCAAAAATAAAGGTGGAGAAGGTGGTAAAAGAGCCCATGAAGCCTATAAGTATGCTGGATTTGACGCTTACATCAAGGTTCAAGGCCTGTTCACCTGCGGCCCAAATAAGCCCAAAGCCAAAACAACCAAGCACATTAACGACAAAAATTGCCCAAGGAAAATCAGAGCGCGTAAATTTTTGCACGGTCAAGGTAAGGATATAGCGCGCCAGCGTTCCGCAGCCCGCCGCCACTGCAAAAATCAATATATTTAATGGGCTATGATCCACTTTTAAGATTTGCCGCTTTTATTTTTACCCTTACTGGATTTTTTTTTGTCTTTGCTGGATTCAGTATCACTGTTTTGATTTTCGCATTTACTAAGGGCTTTAATTAAGGCATCACGGTAGGCCTTTAGCACAAAAATGCGCGCAAAATATTTAGACTCTGCCGGCACAATGTGCCAAGGTGCATGGTCGGTATCGGTGCGCATAAACATTTCATCGGCGGCTATTTTGTAATCATCGGCCTTTTCACGGTTACGCCAGTCTTCATCGGTTATTTTGTAATTTTTCCACTCAATGGCTTCTCTTTCCTTGAAGCGGCGCAATTGCTCATCTGGTGAAATATGCATCCAAAACTTAAGCAAAATATTTTTGCCTTCGGTTAATTCTTCTTCAAAATTATTTATCTCGGCATAGGCTCTGCGCCATTCATTAAACTTTGCAAAATTTTCAACACGTTCTACCAAAACACGCCCATACCATGAGCGGTCATAAATAGTAACATGGCCGGCTAGGGGCACATGCCGCCAAAATCTCCATAAATAATGGTGCGCAAGCTCCTCATCGGTGGGCGCACTAATGGGAATGGTACGCACAATGCGCGCATCAACGCCGCCAGCAATGCGCCTAATGGCACCACCCTTGCCCCCGGCATCTCCGCCTTCAAAAACCAAGGTGGACGAGATACCCCGCTGGTAGGCTTGATAGGTTAGTTGATAAATTTCACCTTTAAGCTCTTTTAATTGTTCGCGATACTCGTCACGCTCAAGGCTTTGGCTAAGATCTATACGATCTAAGGCGGTAATATTTTTTGCGTCTGTTTGTGGTTGTGGGATTATGGCTGCATCAATGCTGGTTCTTATGGCAATGACACTTTCTAAATGGCTGATAAGTGCGCGAGCCACAGAAACTAGCTGAAAATCTTTATCATGGGCATCAATTACATACCATGGCGCAAACTCACGATCGGTCATGGGAATGGCCTTAGACACGGTTTCGATTAAGTTTGGATAATTATTTTCACTACGCGCATCGTAGGGGGTAAAGCCAATTCTCCCTTGTTCTTTTTGACGCGCAACACGTCTTTTTTTGTGTTCTTTTTCGCTTAGATGCAGCCAGAATTTGGCAATGGCATAATTATTTTTTGCAAGGGTGCGTTCAAGCTTTACTCTTTTATGCATAACCTTAAATAATTTATCTTCATTGATTTCACCATAGGAAGCTTTGCGTATACTTTCATCATACCAGCCACCAAAAAAGATGCCAAAATCGCCATAAGCCGGTAATTTAACCCAATATTTCCAAGAGTCAGGACGCTCCGTTGTCTCTTCAGTGTTACGCCAAAATGTATGGTTGTGGATTTTTTTTACATCCAACCATGAGGATAGTTTGTTTACAAGGGAACCGCGTCCAGAACCATCTACACCTAGCACTGTCACCAGCACAGCAATTTTGTGTTCGGTGCATTTTTGCTGGAGCTGAAATAGCTTAATGCGTAGCTCATTTTCCAATTCATTATATTCTTTTTTGGAAATTTTTTGCCCTAGAGTCATGGTCTGAAACATGTCCATCTTCCTTTATTCAGCAGCTTCGGCAAAGCGTTCTCGCAAGGCCAAGAGCTTGTTTTTAGCATCATCCATTTGAGTTAGGCGATCTCTTTCGCGCTGAACCACATCAGCCGGAGCGCGATTGACAAAACTTTCATTGGATAATTTGTGTGATATACTAAGTAGTTCCTTGTCAATTTTACCAATTTCTTTATCAAGGCGCGCCAATTCCCCTTGTAAGTCTACAGCTCCGGAAAGGGGCACAATAATCTGGCAACCCTGCACCACTTGTGATGCGCAGGCTTTGGGTGGCTCAGCCTTGGCATCAAGATGTAGCTCTTCAAGACGGGCTAGGGTGCAAATCATTTCTGAGCACTCTTTAATTAGCTTGGCTTGTGCATCATCCACAGGCTGAATAATGGTTTTTAGCTTTAGTGAAGGGCTGATATTTAACTCTGCCCTGATGGTACGCACGGCAACAATAATATCTTGGATAAACTCCATGCGCGCAGCTTGCTCTTTTTTTAGGCAATCTTGACGTAAGCTTGGGTAAACTTCCTTAGCAATATCTTGCCCAGCACCGCCAGGCAATGCTTGCCATATTTCGGCTGTGACAAATGGCATAATAGGGTGTAATAACACTAACATTTCTTTAAGCACCGTCCAAAGTACATATTGCGCTTGGCCTTTGCGGGCTTCATCTTGCATGTCTGCTTTGATGAGCTCAAGGTACCAATCACAAAACTCACCCCAAAGGAATTTATATCCACCTTGGGCTGCGTCGTTGAAGCGATATTCGGTTATGGCTTTGTCCATATCTATCTTAAATATTTCTAAGCGATGTAATATCCATTCATGATGCAGGCCCTTAACCTCGCTTAAATTCACGGCGGTAGGGGCATTTTCTGGTAGGTTCATAAGGGCAAAGCGAGCGGAATTCCATAACTTATTTACAAAGTGGCGGTAGCCCTCAATGCGATCTTCGGCTAAGCGAATATCACGGCCCATGGCCGCAAAGGAGGTTAGGGTAAAGCGCATGGCATCGCAGCCGTATTTTTCAATCATTTCTAAGGGATTTATGGAGTTGCCCAATGATTTTGACATTTTGCGCCCTTCAGCGTCACGTACTAGGGCATGCAAATATACATGGTGGAAGGGTATTTCATCCATAAAATGTAAGCCCATCATCATCATGCGTGCTACCCAAAAAAATAGAATGTCAAAGCCTGTAACTAGTACAGCAGTGGGGTAAAATGCGTTGAGCTCGTGAGTTTTTTCTGGCCAGCCCATGGTGGAAAATGGCCAAAGGGCTGAGGAAAACCAAGTATCAAGCACGTCTTCATCTTGGATGAGTTTTGTACTTTGGCACTTGCTGCAATTTGTTGGAGCTTCTTCGCTGACAATAAGTTCATTGCAGTCTTGGCAAGTCCATGCGGGGATGCGATGCCCCCACCAAATCTGGCGGCTAATACACCAATCACGTATGTTATCAAGCCAATTGTAATATGTTTTTAACCAAGTTTCCGGCATGATTTTTGTAAGCTCCGGTACAGCGGCACGGGCCCTTGGGGCTAGTTTGGTGGCAGCCACAAACCATTGCGTGGATACATGCGGCTCAACCACAGTATGGCAGCGGTAGCACTTGCCTACGGCGTGGCTAATATTTTCTATTTGCACAAGATCGCCGCTTGCATCCATATCTTTTACAATGCGCTTGCGGCACTCTTCCTTTTTTATGCCTGCGTATGGGCCGGCAACTGCGGTCATTAGTCCATTATCATCAATGGCTTGGATAAATTCTAATTTGTGCGTATTGCCAAGCATCCAGTCATTGTGGTCATGGCAGGGGGTTACTTTTAAGGCCCCGCTACCAAAGTCTTTATCCACATAATTGTCTGCTATTATGGGAACTTCTCGTTTTATAATGGGCACATAGGCTTTTTTTCCTATGAGGTGCTTATAGCGTTCATCTTCAGGGTGAACACATACGGCACTGTCGCCTAGGATGGTTTCGGGGCGGGTGGTGGCAATGATAATGCTTTCATCACTGTCTTTTATGTGATAGCGCACATACCATAAATTACCTTGGCTTTCTTCGTGTTCAACTTCGTCATCGGCAAGGGCTGTATGACAACGGTTGCACCAATTGATAATATAATCACCCTTATAGATATATCCTTGATGGTACAAGTCCACAAAGACTTTGCGCACAGCTTGAGATAGACCTTCGTCCATGGTAAAGCGCAAGCGTGACCAATCTACCGAGGCCCCAAGCTTGCGGACTTGATCAAGTATTCTGTGTCCGTAGTCTTCACGCCATTCCCATACTTTTTCAATGAAAGCTTCGCGCCCAAGGTCTTGGCGTTTTATGCCTTCAGTGGCAAGGGCGCGTTCCACCACATTTTGTGTGGCTATGCCCGCATGGTCTGTGCCCGGAACCCATAGCACCTTTTTGCCTTTTTGCCTTGCATGGCGACAGAGCACATCAATAAGGGTTAGATTAAGCGCGTGACCCATGTGCAACATACCAGTTACATTGGGCGGCGGAATTACAATGGCATATGGCTCACCTTCTGCGTCCATATCTGGAGTAAAGGTTGCATTATTTTCCCAATGCTCACACCAGCGAGCTTCCACATCATGCGGCATATAGCCTTTGG
>CAYJIU010000101.1:0-6321 GCA_964370305.1 uncultured Desulfovibrionaceae bacterium | reverse complement strand
CTATTATAGTAAGGTAGTTTTTTTATTTTGCGCGGCCTTACGGCCTTACATGCTACATTTGTGCGATTTTGCGGTATTTTCCTTTTTCCGTGTGGCGGCGTTAAAATAATTTTTGCTTTACGCAGGTATTCATATACATTTACGCAACAAAAATTACTTTGCCTTGCCACACGAAAAAATCAAAAATACACACAAAATCGCACACATAATTGCATAACTTTTCAGTGTCGACTATTGAACATGCTTTACGCTTGTTTATTTTCTCGATCTCTAAGCATTTTTACAGCGCAAAACTTACCGCACATGGCGCAAACTTCTTCTTGCTTGTGTGCCTCACGTCTTTTTTCAAGCATAGTGGGATCAAGAGCGGCCTTGGTCATACCATCCCAATCAAGTGCTCTTCGCGCTAAGTTCATGGCCTTTTCCCTTGCTATAGCTTGTGGCGTTTGCATGGCAACCTCACCAGCATGTGCCGCCACGCGTGATGCCATAACACCAGCATATACATCACTTTTATCTGGTAAAGTTAGGTGCTCAGCTGGGGTTAGATAGCATAAAAAATCAACTCCTGCCCGCACAGCCAAAGCTCCGCCAATGGCACCAGCTATATGATCGTAGCCTGGAGCACTATCCACCACGAGTGGCCCAAGTACATAGAGTGGCGCGTTGTGCGTAAGGCCTTTTATGCCTCTTATTTGTGCCTCAACTTCATGTAACGGCACATGGCCTGGGCCTTCAATCATAGCTTGCACGCCGCGCTCCTTGGCTTGTAATACCAAGCGTCCAAGGGTTAATACTTCCTCCCATTGTGCGGCGTCACCAGCATCACTGCCAGCACCGGGGCGCAATCCATCGCCTAAGGAAAGGGTCACATTGTATTCAAGGGCTATGTCTAAAATACGTTCAAAATGAGTAAGGAGTGGATTTTCTTGGTCATGTTCAAGCATCCAACGTGCCAACATGGCGCCGCCGCGCGATACAATGCCCATAATACGCCCGCCTGGGCTTTGATAATTTGTATCTCCCCATTCGGCACCACGTCTAGTTAGACCGCAGTGTACGGTCATATAATCAACACCTTGACGAGCTTGTTTTAATATTTCATCCAGCAGCATATCCACAGTCATGGCGGCTATGGTTTTATCTGCATCAAGTAATTTTTGACCTACAGCATAGATGGGAACTGTGCCCAAGGGAGCTTTGCAAGTCTTTAACATGCTTAAACGTATGGCATCAAGATCGCCGGCTATGGAAAGATCCATCACCGTGTCTGCACCAGCATCCAATGCTGTTTGTATTTTTATTTCTTCACTCTTTACGCAATGGGATAGAGGAGATGTGCCTAAGTTGGCATTAATTTTTACACGCGCTGGTTGCCCAATCAGACAAGGAGCAAGATTTTTATGCTTGGGATTGCCGAGTAAAACCATGGTTCCTTCTTCTATGGCTTCACGTACAAAGTCTTGGCTTAGGCCTTCTTCTTGGCAGATTTTTTTTAGATGTTTTTTGGCAACGGCAGATAAGGCGGCATTTTTTGTGAAAATTGACATATGGCTCTCCGGTTAAACAGTGCATAAAAGCCATAGTGCAAAGAAGCTTCCCTACGGCAGTATAATCCACGTCAGGTTCAAAGGGTAAGGGAAATTCCCATTCTCAGCCTTGCGGCTCCCCTAGCTACAAGGACTCTATATAAGAGAGTGTCAATTGTAAAGGAAGAATTCTCACAAAAAAACATCCTCTTGTCACAGACAAGAGGATGTTGAGAGTGCTGACAAAGTCAGCACGACCGATAAATCAAGAGTAGGCGCAATTTACTTGCGCCGTTAAACGATTGATTTTCGTGCCTTTCCGCTAGGCAGCTCTGCTGACAATAGCGGCGCAAAACCCACGAAGTGGGGTTTGTCATCAAACTGACATCCTCTTGTCACAGACAAGAGGATGTTTTAATTGTATCAGTGTTACCTTAACAGGTAGTTGAAAAAATCAATTTCAAAAAGAAATTTGCAAAATATAAAATTTAGTGCCTTTTTCGACAACCTTCTAAGGCATGCTCTTTATACTCTTAGTGAGCACCACCCACAAGGCCAGTAGCTGCTACAGTAAGGACAACTACTTCGACAGTGGCAATTATGCCCATTAACTTTTCATTCACGCGGAAAAAGTCAATGGCAAGTTGGATATAACAAACAATTGTTAAACCAGCTAAGATGGCAATACCAATAAAGTTGCCAAAGTCACCAGTTAAGAGCAGATTAACCCACCCCCAACCTATGGGAATTTCATGCTTAGCGTTAAACTCAGCCGCACTTAAATGCCATGAGTCCACTAGCACATCTAGAGGAACGTGCGGTGCTTCCAAACTTAATTCAAGCATATACAAAACAAAGGTTAAAACCATAGCCACAAAGCCCACAACTGAGCCCCAATGCAAAATGTTTGCGTAGCGTAGTTGGGCCGGAGATGCTGCAACGTCTTTATTTTCCATGATATACTCCTTATCCTATGCCCTTGAGCAATGCTTGTACGCCGGCAAAGCCAAGTACGCCAATAACCATGTAGCGAATAAATTTCGGGTTAGCGATGGATAGCAAACGTACCCCAATTACAGAGCCAGCCATAAGGCCCACAATGGATGGTACAGCAATCATGGGGATTACTGCCCCTTGATTTAAGTATACCCACGCGGCTGAGGTATCAGCAATGGAGAGTAGGAATTTAGATGTACCTACAGAAACTTTTAGCGGCACACCCATGAGTAGGTTAAGTACAGGAATATTTGCCCATCCTGCGCCAAGACCAAACATACCAGCCATGAGGCCAATAATGATAAAAAGTAGTATGCCCGGTAGAGTGCGATGTGTTTTCCAGCTAATAACTTCATTGGATGATGGCTCAAGGAAAGAACCATTCATACCAAGGGCCATGCCAATGGCGTCTTGTTTTTTAACTTCTGGAAATACTGAATTTTTGGCGAGAAGCAATAATACTGCAATACCAAGAATTGTAACCCCAAGACAGATTTGTACTATATTGGTTGGTAGAGCAAGGCCAATCATGGCACCTGCAATGGAAAAGGTAGACGCTACCAAAGCCACAGGCAAGGCTAGACGCAAGCTGGCAAGGTTGCGTCGCAAAAGACCGGGCCCTGCAGCCAGTGCGCCAGCAAGTGCTACCATAAGGCCGGCACCACGCACAAAGTCTAGGTGGAATGGGAAAAATCCACTGACCAACGGTACAAAGAGTACACCGCCACCAACACCTGCCAGCACTGCAATTATCCCAAGGACAAAACAGAAAACTAGCAAAGCCAGCGGCCAAAACCACCAAGGCATGCCAGAATCTACAGCAGATTGGGTGGCTGCTTGTATTTCTTGTTGGGTTTCTGCACTCGGCTCAGCAGCAAGGGCAATACTTGCAAAGCAAAGTATTAAAAGCCCACAAAACACTAAAACTCTACGGATAGGCATGTATACCCCCTTTTGGATTACAAGCTAATATTCTTAATGTCTGAGGCTAAAAATATACTTTGGGAAAAAAATCACAATAAGGTATTTACCTAATGTATAGTTAAATTTTAGGGAAAACACTTAGTCAAATTTGCACCAAGCCGTGCCGGATGGCAATTTTGATAAGTTCACTCAAGGAGTGAATGTGTAATTTGCTGAAAAGATTATATTTATGACTTTCTACAGTTTTGGGGCTAATATGCAAGGCCGTTGCAATATGCCGAATGGGCATGCCTTGGGCTAAGAGCAAAAAAACTTCGCTTTCACGGGATGATAGTATGCTTAAATCTTCATTATGCGGGTTTGCCATGCGTTCACGCATAAGGCTGATTAAATATCCGCCAGGGTCGTGACCGCTTAAAAACACTTGTCCTTTACGTACTTCATGTATGGCTTGTAATAATACATTTGCGGTATCGCTTTTAAAAACGTGAGCCACAATACCCATTTGAATAAGTTCGGGCAAAAAACGCTGATCGCTGTGCATGGTGTAAATAAGTATTTTGGCATTGGGTAGCATCTTGCGCAAACGCTTAACGGTGGCAATGCCGTCTGCCATATCCACTTCCATAATTACAAGCTGCGGTTTATATTCTTTGGCTAGGAGCAAAGCATCTTCAGAACCATGGGCCATGCCGATAATTTTTATATCAGGGTAGGGGCTAAGTGTACTGCGTAGCCCTTCAAGTAATAGTGGGTGATTATCAATAAGTAAAGTATGACATTTTTCCATAATATTAATCCCTTGGCTATGTTATAACTATGAGCATATCATCCTTTACTTGCAGGGGCTTGGCTGAAATAATTTTATTTATACCCATATCCTTGGATAGTTGCAAGCGACACGGGGCATAGTGGGCATCAATGGCTTTATATACTTTTTTATGGCTGGCAGCTCCTTGTGGCGGATTGTCTACAATCAAATCTAACTGTGGTAGCTTGAGTAATTGATGTAAAAAGTCTTGTTTTTGCGCATAGATAAGCTCACGCACCTTGGCTGCGCGTTCAACTTTTAGGGCATGGGGTATTTGCTTATTAAAATTGGCTGCTGCAGTGCCCGGGCGTTTTGAATAAGGAAATACATGCGCATAATTAAGCTTTAATCTGCTTACAAGGGCAAGTGTTTCTTGTACATCCTCTTCTTCTTCACTGGGAAAGCCCATGAGTATATCGGCCCCAAGGCCCAAATGCGGCCATGTTTTGCGAAGTTCAGTTATGGCTTCTTCTAAAAGCTGAAGTTTGTAATGCCCGCGGCCCATGGCTTTAAGCACGCGTTTGCTCCCATGTTGGAGGGATAAATGTAAATGCGGGCAAAGTAGTTGCGATTTTTGTAATATATCAAGGCTTTTAGGTGTGAGCTGGCTTGGTTCAAGTGATGATATACGCAAGCGTGCTTTGTGAGCCCATTTAGGTGCAAGTTCTTGCTCTAAAAGTTGCACCAACTCCCAAAAGTCTTGTGGTTCACCAGTGGGAGCTTTGCGCCCATAGTGATGCAAGTTAATGCCAGAGAGTAGTATTTCACAAAATCCATTGTGCAAAAGGCTTTTTGCTTCTGCAAGAATATCTTTTGCACCACGGCTATGGCTAGGCCCACGCACCAAGGGGACAATGCAATAGGTGCAGCGATGCGAACAGCCGTCTTGCACCTTAATAATAGGGCGGGTGCGCTCAAAGGATGTAATGTTAAAACCATGTGCAGCGAAAGGGTCAGCGGTGGTGTTTGGGCTTAAGTGGTGGGGATAGGCCTGATCTTCCCACTGCCAAGGGCCTTGCATTAGCAAAGCTTTAGCCCTTGGCGGTATAAGAATATCATAATAATTTTGGTTATTTAAATCATTAGCTACCAGTTTTGCGGCACAGCCTGTTAAAATGCGTATGGCATGGGGATGGTTGCGCGTAATGTTGTAAAGCGCGCTTCTGGTGTCGCGCTCGCCCTTGGATGTGATGGCGCAAGAATTAACAAGAGCCACGTCCACCGGCCCATCAGTGGCTTTAATGCCTCCCAGTTTTTGCCAAGCCTCGGCTATGGCCTCACTCTCGTATTGATTAACCTTACAGCCAAGGGTGACTATGGAAAATGTCCATGTTACTTTTGAAAACATGGGACACTAGGTTGAGAGGCGGTTGCTACCAAGGAAGTTTATGCTAATAATTTCATATGTTACACGGCCACGTGGGATGTCAATGCTGACTTCGTCCCCTTCTTCCTTACCGATTAGGGCAAGGCCAACGGGGGAAAGAACTGAAATGGAACCATTGGAAAAATCAGCCTCATCGGGGCCAAGTAAAGTAAAGGATTTGATTTCCTCTGTATCTACGTCTTCCACTTCTACCGTGGCTCCAAAAATAACTTTATCCCCATTAAGGGTATCTAAATCAATAACTTGGAACTGTCCCATGCGTGATTCAATATAGGTGATGCGAGCTTCGTTCATTCCTTGGCGTTCACGTGCGGCATCATAACCGGCATTTTCGCGTAGGTCGCCTTCTTCTCTTGCTTCTTTAATGGCTTGAATAATAGCAGGCCGTTCACTTTTTAAGCGTTCAAGCTCGGCTTCAAGCTGCACAAAACCTTGTTTAGATATTGGTATACTCATAAAAACCTTCTTGTTGTAAAAAAGAAGTACGCGCTGCAAGCAGTGCGTACGTTTCGTCAAAAATATGTACAGTGAGAGTATACATTATTTGATTAAAAGTCAAGGGTACTTTTATGCTCTTGGATTGTTTCTCAAGTAATCATCATGCTACGTCGCATACGTGATTCCGATTTGCAAAATGACATTTCCTCTTGATGACGTTTTTAAATACATGGATT
>CAYJIU010000100.1:0-6518 GCA_964370305.1 uncultured Desulfovibrionaceae bacterium | reverse complement strand
AAATTAGAATTAGCAGATGCGGAGCAGAGTAAAACACTACCTTTCAAATGCTACCCTTATTGACATTAAGGCAACACATCACGATGCAAGCCCAATGGTCACAAAGGCACTGACAATCCAGACCAACATACGCCCCACCCAAGGGGACGTAGCCTTACCCTCTACCATACGTCGCATGGTCACAAAAAAGCCTATGCCACTACAAATAGCATAAAAAACCAAAAAGCCAATGCTTGCTAAAAGACCAAACTGTATGCCTAGGCTTAGGGCTATGCCAAGGGTTATGAAACCGGGCAAACATGAGTCATTACGAGTTGCCCCAAGGTTTGAGCCATATTGCTTAAATGTCCAAGTCTTAAATGTAGCCCCATCTTGCGTCCATTGGCTTTGCTCATATTGCCTACTGCCATCGCGGCTTCCAACCACTTCAGGTTCAATTACTTGATGATTGTGCTCCACATGCTCGGATTGTGTTGCTATATCTGCAGGACAATTGGCGCAACGTGGCTTAGAAGAATTAGGCTCACGCCCACAATGCGGACAAGTATTCATATGCACCTCACTCAAACTTTAAATTCTGCATATCATTAACTATCCACGCCATCCACTACATAAAGGTCTTTAATATGTAACTCGATGGATGTGACATTATGATATGTATTAAACACAGGTGTATAGGCCATTTTAATATATTTTTTGCAATAATCTTTCGTATATATATGCGCCTTACCCCAAGCTTTGGCAAAAAGAGTTATACCGCTTTTTTCCTCTGTAACTTCCAAAAGAGCGTGATTTTTTTTTGCCCCAAATGCGCGTACATTTTTTACAAATAATGGCAAGGATGCAAAAACAGGCTGCGCATTACCCATTCCAAACGGCTGTAATAGCTCAAGTTCATTCAAAAAAATAGCATTGCTGGCCGCTAAAAAATCTAAAGTCAGCTCCAAGTTTAAGCTTGGTTTTGGTAGCTCATCTCCAAGACTTTCGCGCACAACGCTCTCAAAGCGTGTACATAGAGCATCAAAATTTTTGGGGTCAATACTCAATCCTGCTGCTAGCTTATGACCACCATAATTCAGAAAAAGATCTGATATTTTTGTAAGCCCTTCATGTAGGTGAAAATCTTTAATGGAGCGTCCTGAGCCTTTAATGGAGCCCATACCATCACAAAGTATAAGTGTTGGGCGGTAAAATTCATCCACTATACGCGAAGCCACTATACCGATGATGCCAGGATGCCAATGCCCAGCGTAGAGCACAAAACTAGCCCTATCCAATTGGGTTAGAGCTTGAGCACGGGCCTCTTCATATACGCTTTCTTCCTCTTTTCTGCGTTCGGTATTCATGGCATCAAGCTTACGTGCTAAATCCATAGCCTCATCCATATCTTTAGCGTGCAAAAGCTCCAAAGCAAGCTTGGCAGAGCCCATGCGACCTGCTGCATTAATGCGCGGAGCAAGGGTAAACACCACCTGCCCTGAACCTATTTTTTCAGCCGCATCATAATTACACACACGTTTTAAGGCCGCAAGCCCAATACGCTTGGCATCAGCAATCTTAAGCAGACCATTTTTAACTAAAATCCTATTTTGACCTTGTAATAAAACTACATCTGCCAAGGTGCCAAGAGCCACAAGATCAAGCACATCACGCATGTCATATGTTTTTTGGGTAATTTCTTGCAATTTTGCATTTACCGCACACATCAAAAAAAACGCTACCCCCACACCCGCAAGATGCGGACAAGGGCAATCTGCCAAGCGCGGGTTACAAATGGCATCGGCGTTTGGCAAAATATCTGGCGGTAAGTGGTGGTCAGAAACAACTACAGTCATGCCAAGCTCTTTGGCATGAGCAATACTTTCACAGTCAGAAATACCACAATCCACCGTGAGTAAAACCTCAACCCCTTGCTTTGCAAGCATATTAATACTAGTAATATTAAGTCCATACCCCTCATCACTACGATGAGGGATGTGCGTCACGATCGAAAAACCGTGCCCTTCTAATACATCCTTTACCAAACAAGATGAGGTAATCCCGTCCACATCATAGTCACCCCACACCGCTAATTTTTTACCGCTTTGCAATGCTTTAACCAAGACCTCAGCTGACTCCACCACCCCCGGCCAAGACTGCAAGGGAGCAAGCAAGCGCAAGTTAGGCGAAAGAAAGTCCTGCACCGTTTTTAAATCAGTAACACCGCGTAATTTAAGGATTTGCAAAAACAAAGACGATATACCCAATATATTGGCCATATCCGAATGATTATCATTGACGAGTTGATTTATGCCTGTTGCGTGATTGTTTGGCCCCTGCTCAGTAGGGTCATTTTCACCTCTAAAAATCCAATTTTTCACAAAAAATCACTTTTTCAAGTTAACAGCATTAGGCTTCGCGCTTTGCCTTCGGCCTTACTTGACTCCTAATTTGTCTCTTCTGTTGATGTATCTTGTGGGGCAAAATCTTGTATTCCGCCTGCAACCACAGCTTGGGCCTTGGAAAGCATTTCATTAGGCACCAAGTTTTTCGCCAAAAGCCATTCTAAAAATTTTTTACCACTCTCATGCTGAGGTGCTAATTCCAAAGCCTTAAACAAATGCTCGGTACAGTTTGCAAAATCCTTCTTTTCAAGTAAGGCCCTGGCTAAATTTATATGAATTCCCTCATCCTTTGCACTTAAGGTTAAGGCGCGTTCATAATACTCCACGGCTTGAGTAAACATCTTAGTTTTACGAAGGTTTATGCCAAATTCATTAAATAAATGTTTATGCTCTTCAGCATAGGCACCCTCTAAATTCAAAAGCCGCTCAAAAATATCTTGGGCCTTATCGCTATCACCACGTTGCATATAGGTTAAGCCAATGCCAAAATTAGCGCGGACATTTTCTTCATCAATTTGCAAGGCTGCACCATATTCATGCTCAGCGGCGAAATTTTCACCCTTAGCCCGATGTCCGTCACCAGCATCAATATTGTTTTGCAATTCCATCATCTTAGGAAAGACAGAACTCATGTAAAACTCAGGTTCAGGCGCAAACTTTTCGATGAGCTCGTCCATTGTAATGGTACGTTTAGGCCCAGAAGGCACAAAGTTACTATTCAAGGGCTGGCACTCAAGGTTACCATCAGACAAATTTTCCACAAACCAAAAATTCTTTTGTACTGTACGTCTCGTCGTTGTTCCAGTACCAATTTTTTTAATTTCTTGAGTGGAAAAAACACCCTTTACTTTTTCAATTGTTCCATCTCCAATCATACAATCTCCGCCATGATTTTTTTGCCTAATATTAATTCAAAAAAACTATATTTCAAATACTTAACATATATTCATCTGCTGTAGAATATCACGCGCTGCTGCTACAGGATCTTGAGCTTTAGTTATGGGCCTACCAACCACCAAAAAATTAGAACCAGCCTGTACCGCTTGTGCAGGAGACACTAAACGTTGCTGATCATTAGTGTCTTGGCCGTGCGGGCGAATACCTGGGGTTAAACATAAAAAATCATTAGAACAACTAGCTTTAATAGTACTTACTTCATGCCCTGAACACACAACACCATCAAGGCCCCAAGCGCGTGCTTTTTTAGCAAGATCCCCTGCAAGTAAACTCACATCGCCATCATATGTTGGTAAATCACCATCACCCATGCTGGTAAGCACAGTTACCCCAAAAATCAAAGGGCGATTATGCTCAGGCAAAGTCCGTGCTGCGTCCATGGCAGCTTTTGCCATATTTTCACCACCTTGCACATGTATGGTTAGCAGATTTACCCCCAACTTGGCACTTGATATTACCCCCCCATAAACGGTATTAGGTATATCATACATCTTCAAATCAAGAAAAATGTTATATCCTAAATCCTTAAATTTATGAATAACATCTGGCCCCCCAGCCACAAAAAGCTCCAGCCCAACCTTTAGCCAAGCCACATGCCCTTTTAGGCTCTTAGCTAGTGCATAAGCAAGATGCGGTTCATGCGTATCTACCGCGACAATAAGTTCAGCCTTGGGCATGATTAATCCTCAAGCGTTGACAAAAGCTTCTCAGTTAAAGCTGGATAAAACTTAGGTTGCAAGGCTGCTGCAATATATGCTGAGCGTAGCTCATCATAGGCCTTATCAAGATGCTTATTTATTATCCAATAATCAAACCAATGTGCCTGGTTTATTTCATAAACGGCATTATTCATCCGCCGTTCAACATTTTCTGAGTTATCACTACCCCGCAATTCTAAGCGTGAGCGCAACTCCTCCAAGGAAGGCGGTAAAATGAAAATATATACACCTGATGGCAAGGTTAGACGCAATTGGGCCGCACCTTGCACGTCTAAATCAAAAATTACATCTTGACCATTTTCAAGCATCTTTAAAGTGCTTTCCAGCGGCGTGCCATAGTACGAACCATGCACTTTTGCCCACTCAGCAAAAAAGCCAGCATCGCGCTTTTCTTTGAATTGTGCAACGCTTACAAAGTTATAATCAACACCGGCTACTTCGCCTTCGCGCGGGTCACGAGTAGTGTAGGAAACGGAAAAACCAAAATCTGGAAACTCCTTCCTAAGCCTTTTAATTAATGTTGTTTTTCCCGTACCGGATGGAGCACAGATTATTAAGACAATACCTTTACGTTTTGCAGACATTAACTATCTCCTATAGTTAAGTTTGATTTTCAAGAGATAATTCAACTTCCTGCAAGAACCGTTGGCTAATAGTTTCCGGCTGAATAGCAGAAAGTATGACATGGTTTGAATCTGTTATTAAAATGGAGCGCGTTTTACGCCCTTGCGTTGCATCAAGTAAACGTCCTTGAGCTTTTGCATCTTCACGTAACCTCTTCATGGGAGAAGACGATGGGCTTAAAATAGAAACCACACGCGATGCCAAAACATAATTATTAAAACCCAAGTTAATAAGTTGCTGAACTTGCATGATTTAATTACTCAATATTTTGAACTTGTTCGCGGCATTTTTCAAGCTCAGCCTTAAAGTCCACCACAAGGCTTGATAGCTGCACATCAGGGATTTTATTGCCGCATGTATTTATTTCACGAAAACATTCTTGCAAGGTAAAATCAAGTTTACGCCCGACATCCTTACCGCTTTGCAAAAGCTCATTTAGCCGCTGTAAATGCGTCCGTAGGCGGATTACCTCTTCCGTTACATCGACCCTATCGCTTAAAATAACAATTTCTTGTAAAAAACGCTGCTCGTCTATTTCCACATTTTGTTGAGCTAGCATCTCCGTTACGCGTTCGCGCAAATTATTAATGCGCACTGCCTTAATGTCGGGGATACGATCTTCAATAATATCCGTCCACTCTTCCATGCGTAAGATGCGAGAATTAATATCAAGATGCAATGCACTCCCCTCAGTGCTGCGGGCCTCGTTCCAATCTTCAAGGGCCACGGTGAGTCCTTCTTCTAAGCGACTTATTAAGTGCTCTTCCATCATGTCGCCATTATCACCCCAAAGTGAAGATATATGGAGTAAACCATTATAATCAAAATCAAATTCATCTTGTCGGCTTGTGGCAAAGTCTTGCAAAGCACCAAGCATGGCTGAAGCTTGGCTTGCATCAAACATAACGCTACGCGCAGCATCGGCATTATAGCTTAATATTAAAGCTATATCCACGCGCCCCCTTTGTGCATAGTTGCGCACAAGCTTTTCTAAACGCGCTTGAACACTGCGCACCGATGATGGCAGATGCCATCGCACGTCAAGGTGTCGCCCGTTGACACTACGCACTTCCCACTGTTGAGTGGTGTGTGCGTCTTCAACCAAGCAACGACCAAAACCAGTCATACTGCGTATCATTAAAAACCCCTCTTGGCCCAAAGGCCGTGGAAAAATACATTTAACTCCCACCAATTTAGTGCAAGCAGGGGCTAATTGCAAGAAAGCTTTTTACTAAATTTACTATAGGTGGCAAATGTACTGCAAGCTAGCAATACTCTTTGCAATACATAGCTAAGGCACAATTTTGTATCTCTGAAAATCACCCTGATTTTCATTATGGAGCTCAGGAAAATCCCCCACCGCATGGCCCGCCACCACAACCAGCACCAGGTCTTTTTTTGGCTATTGGGTGTACTGGCCCAACTTTATAGGGGAAAGCCCCAGTCTTTAACGGGCTTGGGGCTGAAATCTCTCTTTTAACATCTTGCGTGCCACAAGTGGGGCAAACTGGCGTTTCATCAGCAGAGATAATTTCTTCAAAGCTTTTAGCACATTTTTCGCAATAAAAATCATATAGAGGCATAAATAAATCCTTTACAAAAAAATCTTGAATTAAGACCTCTACACAATTACTATGTAGGCGTCTTGAGTTGCTCAATACAATATATATATGCTTTGTGCATTGGCAAGCACAAAATGTTTCAAACTTTTACCCCGAGGATGATATGAGTAAAAAAATATTGCTTATTGCTGGCGATTTTGTGGAAGATTATGAAGTAATGGTACCATTTCAAATGTTACTTATGCTTGGTTATGAAGTACATGCCGTATGCC
>CAYJIU010000099.1:0-6598 GCA_964370305.1 uncultured Desulfovibrionaceae bacterium | reverse complement strand
GTCGTCGCCGTGAAAGGGCGATGTCCTGGGCCGGGCTAGACGAAGGGGACGCATACGTCGTATAGCTACGTCGTGGAAAAGTGTTTTACGCAAAGTCCTTGTCCTCGTCAACAGTTTTTTTTATTTTAAGTGAAATAATTTTTTGTTGTTGGTAGTATTACATGCTGTTTTGTATTAAGCCTTGTTTTTATTTGCTTTTTTTGATGTTTGCTGAAAGTTCAGGAAGTGTGTTACGGTGCATCTAGTGCAAAAGTGTAGCATTTTTCTACTAGATTTGTTGTGATAGTGATAAAAACTCCGTGCAGTAGAGATTGATTAGCACGCTACTTGTGAGTAGTAAATTATTTTAATATATTATTTTAGTCGGCACTGAAACACATGATAAATAATTGAAACAAAATGTTTTTATAGTGGAAGTGGCCAATAGAGTTGTCAAAAACAAGAGCATGCAATGTTCTCTCCTTGTAGTTTTATGGCACGCAAAACAAGGCTTTAGTGTCGGATAACGAAATTTTTTTGTTATAAAAATTTCGCGTGCCACAAAATAAGTCAGCATTAACTTCTGGCGTCCTCAAAGGGATATTTGGAGGCAATACTTTTTTGAACAATACATGAAAATGTGTTGCTAAGCATCTACTATTTTAATTTAGTTATATATATTTACCATGGAACAAAATCATAATTTTACTGTACAACCTGCTGAAGCGGGGCAGAAGTTACTCCAATTTTTGGTTAGGCGGCTCAATTTACCTCAATCACTTTTGCATCGCTGGATACGCACCGGACAAGTACGTATCAACGGCGGACGAGGCAAGCCATTTATGCACGTTGCCGATGGCGATGTTGTGCGTATTCCGCCATTTGCTTTGGGCATGGCGGCTTCTGCTGGTAAGGATGTGGATGTGGCTGTAGATATTTTATCTCTGCCGCCATTAGTCTATGAAGACGAGCACTTACTGGTTTATAATAAACCGTGGGGTTTGCCAGTTCATACAGGTACTGGTCATGAAGATAGTTTGGCTACAAGGCTTGGTGCGCACTTTAAGGATGCAGTATTCAAACCCACACCAGCCCATCGTATTGATAAAGACACATCTGGAATAATTGTTATTGCGCGTAGTTATGTGGCATTGCGCTTGCTGCAAGATGCCTTTGAGCAGCGCAGCATTAGTAAGGAATATCTGGCTTGGGTGCATGGCGTGTGGCCGCATGATGATGCAAAATCGCTTAACCACCATATGGGCAAAGGCTATGTGGGTTATGATGAAAAAGTACGTGTTTTATCGGAAGAAAGTGGCCGCAAATCTGAGAGTATTGTCACATGTTTACAACGCATAAATGATTGCAGTCTCATGCATATTAAGCTTATAACTGGCCGCACACATCAAATTAGGGTGCAGTTGGCGACAGAGGGTTTTCCCGTGCTTGGTGATGGTAAATACGGGCAGGCATCAGGTGAAATTATGTACTTGCATGCTTTGCGCATTGTTTTGCCATGTCATGACAATTTTACAGGTATTGGCCTAGCGGGAGCAAGCTTTATGGTGCCTCCGCCTTGGGACGGCTGGCAAAGTGCAAAACATTTACCCTTGACAGCAGCTTATTTGCAAGTATAAGCGCAGAGCACATTAAATCTTAGGAATAATCATGCAATCTTTAGCAACAATACCGCAAATTGTATTGGTGGGCCGCCCCAACGTGGGCAAGTCCACCTTGTTTAATCGACTTATTCATAGTAATCGCGCTATTACCCATGACCGCCCCGGTGTCACACGTGACCGCATGGAAGGCATTGTGCGCAAGCATGGTGAAATATTATACGGTATTGTGGATACTGGCGGCATTACCCTTGATGCTCATGCCGAGGTTGTGGAGGGCCCGGAGGGTATTCGCGGCTTTGAGGCTGATATTTTGCGTCAAGCTGAGGATGCCATGCAAGATGCCGTGGCTGTTGCCTTTGTGGTGGACGGGCGTGATGGGCTCTTGCCTTTGGATGAACACCTAGCAGCTCACGTGCGCCGCATGGGTAAGCCCACCTTGCTTATTGTAAATAAGGTAGACGGGGCTGAGCGCGAAGATCATATGCTTGCGGAATTTCATGCTGTGGGCTTTCCGCTCATCGCTGTTTCTGCTGAGCATGGGCATAATTTGCGCTTGCTGCAGGAAGAGTTGCTAAGCCTTATTCCCGATGACTGGGATACAAATATTAATCAAGACGCGAGCTTAAAGTTAGCTATGTTGGGGCGTCCCAATGCTGGTAAGTCGTCGCTCATCAATGCCCTAAGCGGCAGTGATAGGATGATTGTTTCTGATGTTGCTGGTACCACACGCGACAGTGTGGATGTGCGTATAGAAGTTGATGGTGAAACTTACGTTTTTGTGGATACCGCAGGAGTTAGACGCAGAACAAAGATAACCGACACTGTGGAGAGGTACTCTGTAAACTCTGCAATAAAATCGAGCACAAAGGCCCATATAACCTTGTTGGTAATTGATGCTACAGAAGGCGTTAGCTTGCAGGATAAAAGGCTTATGGATTTATTGCATGAGCGCAAGACGCCCTTTATGGTTTTAGTTAATAAAGTTGACCTCGTACCCCAAAATAGCTTGAAGCAATTAAAGCTTAACATTAAAGAAATGCTGGCTTTTTGCTCGCATGTGCCGGTGTTATACGTTTCGGCCTTAAAGTCGCGCGGACTTGCTAAAATTCTACCCATAGCCCAAAAAATTCACGCTGAATGTCAGGTGCGCATACCCACGGGGCAGTTGAATAGGGCTATGGAAGCTGTGCTTACCCGTCACCAGCCTCCTGTTATTAAACGGGTTAGGGCTAAGTTTTTTTATTTGACTCAAGCTGAAATTGCCCCTCCTACTTTTGTGTTTTTTGTTAATGATGCTGAGCGTGTATCGGAAAGTTATTCCCGTTATCTTGAACGCTCTTTACGCAAGTATTTTAATATTCAACACGCGCCCATGCGTGTGCACATGCGCTCTTCGCACAAAAAGAAAAAGAAATAATACTTGCCAATAAATGCATATAACAAAAGCCCTAAAAAATTATGTTAACCCTTCTGAAATGCAAGGAGATTTAGAACAAAAAACCTTTGTTTTCTTGTTCATTCTGACCTTTACTCAAATCGTTGCGTTTCAGACTTGGCAGACCCTGTACACCAATTATATTGTTGAAATATTACATTTAGATGGTGCACAAAACGGTATATTACAATCTCTGCGCGAATTTCCTGGCCTTCTTGCCATCACCGTAATCTTTTTTTTACGCTTCATTAAAGAAGAAACCCTTGGTGTTTTTGCTGTGTTTGTCTTGGGCTTTGGCGTTGCCATGACAGGATTTTTCCCCAATTTTTATGGTATGCTACTGACAACTGTTTTGATGTCCATAGGTTTTCATTACTTTGAAACCATTAATCAATCTATCACTTTACAAGCGTTCAACAAGCAGGTTTCGCCCATAGTTTTTGGGCGGCTTAGGAGCATTTCAGCCCTTGGTAATATTTTTGTTGCGTTACTCATTTTGTTTTTTGCATCATTTTTTAGCTACTTACAAATGTATTTGTGCACTGGCATTGTGGCCATACTAGGCGCAGTTTGGGCGTATTTTAAACGACCAGATTTAAGTCTTCTGCCAGCACAGCGGAAAAACTTAATTTTCAAAAAAAAGTATTGGTTATTTTATGTTTTAACATTTTTATCTGGTGGCCGAAGGCAAATATTTACCATTTTTTCATTATTTTTGTTGGTGGAAAAATTCAACTATTCAGTTGTGATGATTACAACATTATTCCTTATCAATAACACGGTAAACTGGCTATTAAACCCTCTAGTGGGCCGCTTGATTAATAAATTTGGCGAGCAAAAACTGCTCACCTTTCAATTTTTGCCAGCCATTGGGATTTTTCTTGGGTATGCTTACATAGATGTGGGCTATATTGTTGCACTTTTATATATACTCGATCAATTTACATTTAATTTTAACATGGCCGAAAAAACATTTTTTCAAAAAATGGCTGAAAAGCCAGACATTGCCCCCAGTATGGCAGTTTCATTCACCATTAACCACGTATCCGCGGTGATTGTGCCAGTAGTTGGCGGCAGTTTGTGGCTTTTGGACTATAAATTCCCCTTCATTTTGGGAGCTGTGCTTGCGTGTACGTCATTGTTTCTGGTGCAATTTATTAATAAAGAAATATCAAAAAATAATAATGAATAAATTTAATTGCATACTGTTGTAGCCTTGACGTAAAATTTCCCTACCTTTATAATTTGACAAAAATAGCCCACTTGTGGCATATTTTCCCATTGCCTCATAATGATGCATAAAGAAGCATGCTGAAATATTTTTTAATGTTTAGGGTCGCTTTTGGGCATGGGGCCTTTGCTGTTAATGCAGCATCTGTATTTGTTGGTGGGCTAATTTATTTTTAAAATTAGCTGTGTTACAGGTGAAATTATAAATTCACCTACACGTATCTGGGTGGATATCTGCCTTGATGAAGAACATTTTTAAATGGAGTTTTACCGATGAACAAAGGCAAATCTTTGTTATTAGCCGGCTTGACCGTGGCTTTATTGTCTACTCCAGCATTTGCTGCTGAAGTAATTAAACTTGGCGTGCCCGGCGCACATTCCGGCGACCTTGCTTCCTATGGCTTGCCCACATGGAATGCTGCTGAAATTTTAGCTGAGGAATACAATGCTAAGGGCGGTATCATGGGTAAGAAAATTGAAGTTGTAGCCCAAGATGACCAATGTAAGCCAGAAATGGCAACCAATGCTGCAACTAAGCTTGTTTCTGATGAAGTGGACATTATCGTGGGCCATATCTGCTCTGGTGCTACAAAGGCTGCTTTGCCAATTTATAACAATGCTAAAATTGTTTCCATGTCACCTTCTGCTACCACACCTGGTCTTACCACCAGCGGTGAAAATCCATATTTCTTCCGCACCATTGCCAATGACAATGTGCAAGCTCGTCTTTCCTCTGCTTTTATCGTGGATAAGCTAAATGCCAAAAAAGTCGCCATCATTCATGACAATGGTGAATATGGTAAAGGCTTTGCTGACACAAACAAAGCTCTTTTAGAAAAAGGTGGCAAAGTAGAAATCGTGCTTTTTGAAGCTGTTAACCCTGACGCTGTGGACTATAGCGCGACTGTTCGTAAGCTTAGAAGAGAAAAAGCTGACGTGCTTATTTTTGGTGGATACCATCCTACAGCTTCAAAGCTTGTACAACAAATGGCTCGTGATAACGTGCGTATTCCCTTTGTTGCTCCTGACGGCGTAAAAGATGATACCTTCATCAAAATGGCTGGTAAGGATGCAGAAGGCGTATACGCTTCAACCTCCAGCGATACCAGTAATTTACCTGTATACCAACAAGCTCGTGAAAAGCATTTGAAAAAATATAATGCTGAACCCGGTGCTTTTTTCTATAATGCTTACGCTGCAGCTCAAGTATTGTTAAACGCTGTGGAAGTTGCTGGTAGCACTGACTCTGCCAAAATTATGGAAGTATTACGCACCAAGCGTCTTGATACCCCTGCTGGTAACATTATGTTTGGTAAAGACGGCGACCCTCTTGGCGTTGGTCTTTCCATGTTCCAAGTTAAAGATGGTAAGTATGTAGAAACAGACTACAAAATCACCATTGATTAATCATTCCCTGCGGGGTCACTTGCTGGTGGCCCCGCATTATTAATTGCATAAATGCAATATATTTGACTCGGCGTAATTTTAGGTAATACATGGATATACAATATTTTATTGAGCTATTCTTCGGCGGTTTAACCCGTGGGAGTATTTATGCCCTCATTGCCCTTGGCTATACCTTAGTTTATGGTATCATTGAGCTTATTAACTTTGCCCACGGCGAAATATACATGATAGGTGCTTTTACGGCATTTGTGGTCGCCAGTGCTCTTGGAGTTATGGGTTTTCCTGCACTTGGCATACTGGTGATTGCAGCCCTAGCTGCTGTGATTTGGTGTGCTGCATATGGCTTTACCATGGAAAAGGTTGCTTATAAACCTTTACGTGGCGCGCCAAGGCTTTCTCCGCTTATTTCTGCCATTGGTATGTCCATATTTTTACAAAATTACGTTATTTTAGCGCAAACTTCTGACTTTGTAGCCTTTCCGCGCTTGCTACCAAATTTTGAATTCTTAAATGAATTAAACGTCATGGGTTCTAGTGACTTCATGATTCTTGTAACGAGCACCATAGCCATGGTGGCTTTGACTTTGTTTATTCGTTACACAAAAATGGGCAAAGCCATGCGCGCCACTGCGCAAAACCGCAAAATGGCTTTGCTGCTTGGCATAGATGCTGACCGCATTATTTCCCTTACCTTTATTATTGGCTCATCTCTTGCGGCCATTGGTGGGGTGCTTATTGCTTCACATATGGGGCAAGTGAACTTTGCCATCGGATTTTTGGCTGGCATTAAGGCATTTACTGCTGCCGTGCTTGGCGGTATAGGTTCCATCCCCGGAGCCATGCTTGGCGGTATTGTGCTTGGCCTTTGCGAAAGCTACACCACAGGATATTTTTCAGGCAACTATGAAGATATGATTGCCTTTGC
>CAYJIU010000098.1:0-6841 GCA_964370305.1 uncultured Desulfovibrionaceae bacterium | reverse complement strand
CACCAGCAAATAGGGTTAGGGATGTATTTTCCCAGCCTTCGCTTGGTACTGTCCAGTTTTCGCCTGCAAGGTAGAACAATGTGGCAGCTTCTGAAATATCTTCAGGATAGTGCTTAACTTCGCGAGCATTCAAGATATACATGAAGTCAGCATTTTCAACATCAACAGGGATGCTAATGCCTGGCCACTCGTCTTGAGCTTCGTCCATCATCCATTCACAAGTTTCAAGCCAATCTTCTTGTGTAACGTCCATTTGTGCACCATATACACGGTGCATGCCTGAACCGATTTTAAGCTCCCACGGCACAAAGCCGTGAGAGAATAAAATACCACGTAAGTAGCTGAACATAATACCAGTATCAATGCCATGAGGGCAATATACGGAGCAGCGGTTACAGCAAGTACACTTAGACCATGCTATTTCCATGCATTTAATCATGAATTCGGCATCGACCTTTTCAGGATTTTTGAGCATTTCGCCAAGTGTTGCTTGAATTTTATATGAGGGAATTTGCTCTGGTACATTGTCGTTAGCTGTGTACAAGAAGCAGCTCTCAGCACACATGCCACAGTGGGCACAAATGTTAAGCCAAGTTCTGGTACGTGATTTACAAGTTTTCTCAAGTTGAGCCTTAAGAACCTCTGTATCCACTTTTAACGACTTCATTTCTTCATAATATTTTGCTCCACCCTTGTCGCTAAGGACATGCATTATGTCTTCTTTGGTGTTCAGGGGAGCTTTGGTGCAATAAGGTTGATTCGACATTTAATAACTCCTTCTGGCTTACCAGGGAAAGACTGGGCCACGGGTTGCGCCGCCTCTTTTGATGGCATAGTCCATACCTATTTGGGCACGGGACATAAAGTACAATACAATGTGTGCAAGCTTAGTGAATGGGGCCACAATAAGGAACACCTCACCACTTATGATATGAACCAAAGTCCAAAGGTCACTTGGACTAAAGCGTGCCATAAAGCCTGAGATAAACGGCACGGCAGTTAGGATCAATATCATCCAATCTTCGCAAGTGGTTAGGGCGCGTGCCTCGGCCACAGTAAAGCGACGCAGAGCAAGCAGGCCAAGACCCACGATGGAAGCAATGGTTAAAGCATCAGCTAGACCCATGGGAAGGCTTGGCAGGCTAATGCCTGTTGCATGCTCAAGTATTACCGTATGTCCGACTAGGAAAAGGGGTAGCAAGATTGCTCCCACATGCAAGAGGAAAAATCCAAGTGCAATAAAGGGTTGCTTTCTCCAACCATGAGTTCCACCAGGAATCAACCACATGAATATGGATGAAAGGGCACCTGGTAAACCACGCCCCATTTGAGGGCCATATGCTACACGCTCAAGCCGCCAATCAAGGCCGCGAATGTATAGCACAACGCGCAAAGTCATGCCCACAACAAATACAAGCAAGGAAACAATAAAAAGTGGTCCTGTAAGTAAGTTCATCATAATAATTGCCTCCCGCGCCTATTGTGTTGCAGCTTGTTGTGCAGCAATGCTTTCACTGTGACAGCTACGACACGATGCTAAAAGTGGCCCAGTGGGCTTGCCAGATGCAATACCTGCGTGACAGCTTACGCACTCTTTATGCACATAGGCTACAACTTCCTCAGGGCTTTTTTCTTCACTATCAAGGAAGGCCGTGTCACTTGCTGTGTGGCAGGGTGAACAGTCTTGCTCAAGGGCTTCCATATGAAGCTCGTGGGAGAAAAATACCTGAGGCATTTTTTGAGCCTTAAGTGTTTCGAGGGCGAAGGGTATACGCTCTATCTGGCCTTCAGCACTTTTGGCGTCTTCAATCATAACAACTGGAAATATGGCAATGCTTGCAAGCACTGCTATCATAAGTCCAAGTTTTAACACCTTAGCCTGTTTTTTCATGCCAACTCCTCTGCTGAGATATTTACGTGCCTAAGGGCACAAAATAAGCCCGCGCCACAGTACCACACTGCTACGCGATGTTTTTGCCATTTCATTTGGTAAGCGATTGTATATAAGCACGATTACCAAGCGTGTAAAGTATAGCAAAAATTAAATCTAAACGCATCAATTTTTTTGTGCATTTTTCGGATAAACAAGAAAAAAATCTAATAAAAGTGATTTTTTAAAAAACTAGACATATAATATCCTGTAATGATTAATGTTTTGCAATGGATAAAGAATGTGAACATATTGAATTTTTGGGCAAGATAACTTACTATGAATCACGAAATTATTTTAATGTGTAAATGCATTTACGTGCAATGCTTGAGGAGCGTATGACCATGCAAGAAACTACAAAAGATTCTACATCCGTAAAAAAGAGGCCAACTGCCACGCAAAGCACAAGCAAAAGAGCAAACACAAGCCAAAGTAGCGAAGAGCATGTTATTAAGTGCACAACCCAACAAATGAAGGAGCTTTCTTGCCCTGAGTTGTTCTTTAATCGTGATATAAATTGGATTGAATTTAACGCCAAGGTATTGCAAGAAGCCTTTCAACCGCGCGTGCCTTTACTGGAGCAGTTAAAATTTTTAAGCATTTTTTATAATAACTTAGATGAATTTTTTATGGTGCGTGTGGCTAATGTGCTGCGCCAATACATTAATCAAGTGCCTAATCAAGCTCCGGATAAAATTCAACCTGCGCGTCAGTTGGCAGAAATTCGTCGTCAGACCTTACGTCTTGTAACCTTAGCCCAAGACCATTGGCGCAAAAAACTTATGCGCCAGCTCCACGACCGCGGGGTGCGCATTACCCGTTATGCTGAGTTATCGCGTAAACAGCAAAAATTCCTTGATGATTATTTCTTGGATGAAATTTATCCTGTTTTAACTCCGCAAGCTATTGACCCAAGTCACCCCTTACCTATGATTACTAATTTGAGCCGCAATCTTATTGTACAGCTTTTAGATAGGCATGGTATAACCCGTTATGCACGCATTAAAAGCCCTTCTAATATGTCGCGCTTTTTATTCACCCCTCGCACAAAAGATGCAAAGGATTACGCAGCATTAGGGTTTTCTGTTAATACACGTGATAATGATATTGTATTTATTGATGATTTAATTTTGCAACATTTACACACTTTATTTCCCGGGCATAAGATTGTTGCGACGGGCTTTTTTCGCATTACTCGTAATACAGATTTTGAAATTGAAGAAGATGAAGCGGATGATTTACTTGAAGCGGTACGCGACCTTGTAGACCAGCGTAGATTTGGTGATGTGGTGCGTGTGGAAGTATCAGACGAAATGCCCACTGACTTAAGAGATTTTTTAGTTGACCATTTAGAAGTTCAGCCATTCCAGCTGTATAGAGTTAAAGGGCCCATGGCATTTTCTGAAATGCTTGAGCTTTATGGCTTAGATCGACCGGGCCTTAAGGATGAAAATTTTGTGCCATTCACCCCCCCTGTTTTTAGGGATGAAGGTGAATCACACATGTATGAACATATTGCAGCAAAGGATATTTTATTATTTCATCCTTATGATAGTTTTTTGCCGGTGCAGGAATTTATTCGCAGTGCCAGCGTTGACCCAGGAGTTATTGCCATTAAGCAAACCCTATATCGCGCTGGTAGTTCATCGCCCATAGTGGATGCCCTAATCGATGCCAGACGCATGGGCAAGCAGGTAACGGCGGTGGTTGAACTTAAGGCCCGCTTTGATGAAGAGCGTAATATCACATGGGCTGAAGAAATGGAAAAGGCCGGCGTACACGTTGTGTATGGTATGCCGGGCATGAAAATACATGCAAAATTATGCCTAGTTGTACGCCGCGAAGCAAGCGGAGTACGCAGATATGCCCACATTGGCACAGGAAATTATAATCCGTCCACGGCCAAAGTGTATACAGATTTAGCTCTATTCACGGCACATCCTGAAATTTGCGCCGATGTGAGTGATATTTTTAATACCATGACTGGCTATGCAGAAAAGGAAGATTATAGGCAGCTCTTGGTCTCTCCCCATGGAATGCGCAAAGGGATTTTGCAAGCTATTGAAGCAGAAATAGAAAGCCACAAAGCCCATGGCAACGGAAAAATAGTCATCAAATGCAATCAGTTGGCAGATAGAGAGTGTATTCAAGCTTTATATATGGCTTCTATGGCTGGGGTACGTGTGAGTGCGCAGGTGCGCGGGGTGTGTTGTTTAAGGCCGGGAGTTGAAGGCATTAGTGAAAATATATGTGTTACGTCGCTGGTGGGGCGTTTTCTTGAGCATCCGAGAATATTTTATTTTAATAATAACGGTGATGCACGTGTTTATATGGGTAGTGCTGACCTTATGCCACGCAATCTTGACCGGCGCATTGAAACCTTGGTGCCCATATTGGATCCAGATTTACGTGATCAAATATACCAAGATATCTTGGAACCGCACCTTAACGACACAGCCAAAGCCTACCGCTTAAACGAGGATGGTAGCTATATGCGCAAAAAAGTAACTCGCGGCAAAAAACCACTAAATGCTCAAGATTATATGCTAAGGGTGCGCTCCAAAACTATGGGCTAATTGTGCCTAATTTATGATACACTTAGGATAGTTATGTTATCATCTCCTATAGTTCAAGAATCTTTAGCACATGGTAAATGCGTTGCTCATGCGGCCATGGCCATGTTTGACGCACTTAAGCCGTGGCACAAATTAAATGATGACTGGGGACGTATTTTACGTAAGGGCGCAGAATTTCATGATATTGGCTGGATATACGGCAAACAGGGGCATCATAAAGCTTCGGCAACATTAATCAGGGCAGGGCATGTGCAAGAAATACCTGATAAAGTTCGTCATCTTGTAGCCATGGTAGCCCGATACCATCGCCGTGCTGAGCCTTCAGAAAAGCAGTGGCGTTTTGCAGCTCTTTCGCCCAAGGAGCAAGTGGCCATGCGATACTTAGCATCCATTATCCGCTTAGCTGATGCCCTTGACTTTAGTCACAGTGCTGCTGTGCAGAATATTAAAATAGAAATTAAAGATAATATTATGCACCTAGGTCTTGTTTGCGCTCATAATTGCCAAGCAGAAGTCCAACGAGTGCAAGTAAAAAAAGAGCTTTTTGTAAAAATATTTTCCATGGATGTACAGGCAAAGAGAATGTAGTTTATGACCGGAATACCCAATATACCACAAGAAATAATGACCCCAAGCCCTAAGCTTGCCGATGTAGAAGAAATCATCGGCATCATTGACCTTGGCAGTAATTCTGCGCGCTTACTACTTGTACAAATTTTACCCAGTGGTGCTTACACGATACTTAATCGAGTCAAACATATGGTGCGTCTTGGGGAAAATGCCTTTCAAACTCGTCGTTTACAAGAGCATGCTATGCACAGAACCATTGTGGTATTACGCGCCTTTATGAGTATGTGTCGTACCTATAAGGTAACACAAATGCTACCCATGGCCACAGCTGCCGTGCGTGATGCCCTAAATGGCAAAGAATTCTTACAACGGGTGCGTGAAAAAACTGGCCTCGACATGTGTGTTATTTCCGGTAAGGAAGAAGCACGCCTTATCTATCTTGGTGTTTCAAGCGGACTGCCTTTAAGTCATACTATGCGCGCCTATATGGATATTGGTGGGGGCAGTACAGAAATTGCCCTTGCCGGTGCCTACGGGCATGAAAGTTTGGATTCATTGAAATTGGGTTGTGTCCGCTTAACCAATCGTTTTTTATCACGAAATGAAAATCAGGTTTCTGACGAAGCCTTTTTTGAAATGTGCCATTATGTGCGTATAAAGGCCATTCACGCCATTGGTAGAGCTAAGCAATTGGGGGCTGAAGAATTAGTGGCTAGTTCGGGCACGGCTTTAGCTCTGCACACTGTAGCTCATAGACTTGAGCATGGCACAAGCCCCAATGATGAACAAACTACCCTTACCCTAAATGCTTTGAGGAAGGCTTGCAAATATATATGTGGACTTACTGCAGCACAACGCTATGCCTTGCCGGGGGTTAATAGAAGAAGGGCACAAGTGCTGGTGGCCGGCGCAGCCATCTTGTTAACGCTTATGGAGGAGTTAGGATTTAGTAAACTCACTGTAAGTACACGTAATTTGCAAGATGGAATCCTAATGGATTATTTAAGACGCGTACCGCAAGAAACTATACAAAATGCACGTTCTGTGCGCGAGCAAAGTGTATTGCAATTGGCCCAACGCTGTAACTTTGAAGAGCGTCATGCAAGGCATATAGCTAATATTACATTACAATTACATGATTCTGCCGTTGATTGTGGTTTTATACAACTTGATCATCAAGGGCGTGAACTTTTGTATTACAGCTCATTATTGCATGATATTGGGATTTTTATTGCGTATGCGCGGCACGCGGCGCATGGTGCTTACCTCATTAATAATACGGATCTTTTGGGATTCACTGAGGATGAAATCCGCCTTATGGCAGATATCACCCAATATCATAATGTTAAGCCCACAAAAAAATATGAAGACTTTATTCAAAAAGCCAACATAACTTGCGATAGACAGCGAATTTTTTCTTTATTAATCTCCATTGCTGAAAATATGGATCGCCTGCATTGTCAGCATGTTCAAGAAACGTGGTTTACAAAGGAAAAGGAACGGGTGATTTTGAATGTGAGCAGCTTAACGGCAAGCCCCATTGAAATTGATGCCGTAACGTCCATGACTAAGCTTTTAGTAAAGTGGCTTAACAAAGATGTGCAAATTAGGTTTGATTCATTTGTGTAGCTTGGGCATATGCAAAAATACGCGTGATTACGCTTGTATGAATGTTTTCTATTAAGGGAATTTGTCAAAAATATTAAATAATTGTACTGCGTATTTCGTGCCTTTGCCCCCTTGCGAAGCAATAAGGGGGCCGATG
>CAYJIU010000097.1:0-7422 GCA_964370305.1 uncultured Desulfovibrionaceae bacterium | reverse complement strand
CACAAAAGGTTTTCCCCCAATATAAAACAACAGCGGTGCTATCCACCATGGTCAAGCTTTGCCGCTTCAATAATAATTGTAATGTCTTCATTGTCAGAATTGGTGGTTGAAAACTCTCTATATCCCACAGGAGCACTGGTAGTATTTTCTGTCCATCCGCTGGCTGCATCATCCACTGTCCAATTACCATGTTCATCTTGGGCACCGGAGTTTTGCAAGACTTCATTTATATTTTGGCCATCCACATCACCCATGATGAGTACTTCCACATTATTAATGCTACCATCGGCCAACATTTCCTTAACCATACCAACGTTTTCACCGCCGGTTAAGAGTACGTCCATATCAGTAACATCGCCTGTGGCTGAATTTTCACCGCCATCTACAAAGACGTCTTGGAAGTCAAACTTAATTAGGTCATTACCAGAACCACCCATTAGCTTATCTGCGCCAAGGCCGCCATCTAGAATGTCGTCGCCTTCATCGCCGAAGAGGGTATCATCACCAGATCCGCCACGCAAACCATCATTCCCAGACCCGCCGTATAATGTGTCATTATCGGATCCACCAAAGATAATATCTATACCTTCTTCTCCGTAAATAACGTCATTACCACCGCCGCCTTGAGCAATGTCTAAATAACTGCTGCTTTCATTTGATACAGTTAAATGTCCATCCTCACCATCGGGTAAAATGGTAGCCTCATCTTGAGCCATAAATCCTTCCATGGCTGCTTGAGCTTTGGGTATAAATGTTCCAGCCGACCCACTATCATAGTCTTCATTATGACCTTTTCCAAGGTAAACGGTGTCGGCACCGCCGCCCATATGCACATCATCGCAGCCATCTTGTACGTCTACAACCATGCCCTCACCAGTATATTCTGGATTGTTACCAAAATATGGGTTTTCTCCAACTCCCATAGCCACATTAACATCTCCATATTCAGGCTGGTACGCTACATGATCATTAAAATCACCAGTAACAATATCTGGGTCTGTAGGCGAGGGTGGAGTTTCAGAATCAGGCACGGGAGTGGGGTCTGGTTCCGGCGTAGGAGTAGGGGTTGGATCAGGTGCAGTAAATCCTGCAGTCGTACCCTTAATATTAACATATTGCGTATCCACATCGCCATCGGCATCAGTGGTGGAGAATTTTAGGGTAATTGAGGTTTCAAATGGTTGTTCTTGGATGAAGCTCCAATCTCCGCTGGACTTATCAAATTCCAAGGTAAAGTATGTCTCACCATTCATGGCAGCGGTAAAGGTGGTTACCTCGCCCACAGTTTGCGAGCTTATACCCACGGGCTTACCGTCAATATCAATAAAGCTGTCTGTACCAACCTTAGGCAGGTAAAGCATCTCCACGTTCATGGAGCCAGTAGCGTCTGCGCCTGTAATATTCATAGAGCCAGAGGTGCTTACCACACCATCATCATGAGTGGCAGTATATTCAAACATATTCACTTCTTGCTTTGATGATTCCACAGGTACGTAGCCAGCCAAGGCAAAGGTTCCGTTGGGTGGAATAGAGCCCCAAGGATGATCTGCAATTATGGTTTCAACCAAATCTCCATCGGCATCAAAAATATCAAATTCCAATTTAAATTCAGTATATATAATAGCATCATTAACTTCTGTCATATTTTCGTCAGAAGTTGTTAAGTTTACCATATCATCTACATAGGTAGTGGTAATAAATCCATTGGCGGTTTCGCCGTCCTTATCAGTGACTACAATTTCAAATTGATCACCTGCGCTGATATCATCATCATAACCGCTGGCATTGGGATCCATTTCCTTGTCATCAATGGCATTGCCGTTGGCATCCTTGGCATTATCATGGTCAAATGCCTTGGTTTGCGTGCAAATATAGGTTATTTCGCCAGTGCTTTCATTATAGGTGATATTTGTAATTTCGCTATGACTACCTTCAATAGGAGGCAGAGTATCGCCAATAAATTCACCTTTTTCATTAAAGAGGTTAACTCCACCAATGCTTATTTGAACAATGTCATCCCCATCCACAATAAAGGAGCCTTCTTCAGAGGAATTGGCATCATCAAGCTGCATACCGCTAGCCACAACACCATCAACCATGGAGTCATAAGTTTTATGATTAGTATCGGTTAACTCAAGGCTAACTGCGTCATTGGTACCCTTGATGGTAATATTAACAGTCTCAGCCTTCCAAGCTCCTTGAGGATCTTTTACATATATGGTGTAGCTAACATCTAGCTCTTCACCTTCGGCTAACTTTTGCACCTCTGGATTGGTGTTATCCAAAACAAACATGTAGGTATTGCCGCCTTCGGTGCTAGGCATAATCATAAGCTTGCCATATTCATTGCTAAAACTTGAGCTTAAACCATCGGGCACAGTTTGTTGACCATCGGCAGGAGGCTCACCATCCACAAAAAATTCAAGTTGAGAGGTCTCACCAGTATCAGGATCAACGCTAGTGATTTTACCAATAAGTTCACTGCTGTAGCCTTGATCTTCATGCGCCACAAGTTCGGTATTTGATAACTCAAGGCTTGGGGCATCGTTGGTGCCGGTTATATTGACGGTTACGGTATGAGTTATGGTTTCAGTGCCATCAAAAATGGTTACTTCAAAACTTTCAGTGACTTGCTGGCCTTCTGTTAGGCTTTGAGTGTCTTCATCAGTGTCGAATAGAACATAGGTAAAGCTACCGTCCTCACCAAGAATAAAGGTGCCATATACGCCAGTTTGCGATTGTCCACCATCCACTGTAAATGTAAGCTCGCTATTGTCAACACCATCCACAACAATACTGCCGTCAGCAGTGGCTTTGCTGCCCTCAAAATTTGCATTGGGGGTGTCGGACTCTGCATTGGGATCACCATCACCGATTCCAGCTTCAAAAACATTAACAACATCAGAGTTTACATCACCCATCTCTGGCTCAGGCTTTGGCTCAGGTTCGGGCTCAGGTTCGGGCTCAGGTTCTGGCTCAGGTTCTGGCTGCGGATTAGGCTCAGGCTCAGGCTCAGGCTGTGGCTGTGGCTGCGGTTCTGGTTCCGGTTGCGGATTAGGGTTGGTTTCTGGGTCAGGATCTGTACTGGGGCCTTCCGGAGTTTGTGGTTCAGGGTCTTGGGTAGGAGTAGAACTTGGCGCAGAACTGAGTAGTACTCCGTCAAATAAACTACCGTTATCATTGTTTACTTCAACATTATCTTCTCTTTCAAGACCAGCATCGCTGCGTTGGTCAAGGCGACCAATTCTATCAATGCCAGCAAGCAAGGAACCATCTACAAAACCTTGACCAACACCACTGCCTTGTGGGCCAGTGCTAATACCAAGGGCTGGCATAAGCTCTTCGCCTAAAACAGAAAAGAATTCCTCTCCAGGTACAATATCTTCACCAATAACAAATTCAGGCATATTGTCGCTGGTAAAAGATGTATAAAAATCTTCCAATGTAATAAATGAACCGTCCTCAAAGGACAAAACTAAGGCATCTTCAACGCGTCTAAGCATTGCGTCAGCGTGTTCAAAGCCAAATACAATACGATCTTCTGGTAGTGGATAGTATTCAATACTCTCACCAGCTTCTGGTTTTTTTAATAGAATATCAGCCATAACTTAACTCCTAATTTTGAGCATTAGAAAAGAGCAACAAAAAAGTTGCAATATATGGGAATATTTAAGATAGGCCCGACACACACTGCAGAATTCATAAAACACCGCTCAGGTAGCATGTCAATTATAGGCAGGGGTACCAACCCCCAGGGCAAAGCCCCTGAAGCGCAAATTAGGGGGTACTAGTCCAGCACCCAAAGTGCAAATATTTGCCTGAATTTACCATTTGATGGTTTGAGAGCTTTCATCACGTTGGCCGTGCTCAATTCTATGAAAAACTCAAAGCAGGCATAAATATCTAATGTTTGAGGTTAAAGTATGCAACACGCACACTGTATTTCTTTTACCTAGTTTTAAAATAGGGTTTGTAAATAATATTGTCAATAATTTTTTTTGCATTTTTTTTAGGTATTGTAATTTTATCTCATCTGCATTGACAATGCAGACAAACGTGTTTGCATGGCGTGTTGTGTTTTTTGTTTTTTTTGTATTTATATTTTTTTATCATTAAAATAAGGGTAATATCTAAAAAATCCCAAAAAATAAATATTCTGCCTTGACATTATTCAAATAATGTTGAAATATTGAATTGTAGGCGCTGAACAAGCCGCGCAATTTTACTAAGCAACGTTTGTAGAAAAATGCGTTCAGTGTATGCATATTTTGTCACGCACAGGTTATAAAAAATTTTACTCAAATACATTAACATTTCAACAACAATCAAAGTAAAGGAACATAGCATGAATAATACAAGTGTACACCATTCGCGCACAGTACAACTTTATTGCAACAGTAACCCCCTTTCTAGTATGGCTCTTTTGGCATCACTATGTATGGCAGTGTATAACTATATGTAAAGTGTCGTACTGTTTTGGGGTTTAGAGCATGCTGGGCATATTTTGATGGAAAATAAATCGGAAAGTATAAGAGGTACTCTCATGGAAAAAACACAACAATCAGGTATCAGCTTTTTTGAACGCTATCTTACTGTATGGGTAGCTCTGTGTATGGTTATTGGTATTGCTATCAGCAAATTTGCCCCCGGCATCCCCGAATTTTTAAATACATGGGAATATGCCAATGTTTCCATTCCTATTGCCATACTTATTTGGGTCATGATTTACCCTATGATGCTGAAAGTAGATTTCCAAAGCATTAAGAATGTAGGTAAAAACCCCAAAGGGCTTTTCATAACGTGGGTGACCAACTGGCTTATTAAACCCTTTACCATGTTTGGTATTGCATGGTTGTTTTTTCATGTGCTTTTTAGTGCTTTTATTTCTCCTGAACTAGCTCGTGACTACTTAGCCGGTGCTGTACTTTTAGGTGCAGCTCCTTGCACAGCCATGGTTTTTGTGTGGAGCCATTTAACTAAGGGTGATGCGGCATATACTGTTGTACAAGTTGCTACCAACGACCTTATTATTCTTGTAGCGTTCACCCCCATCGTGGCCTTTTTACTGGGAGTAAGTGGAGTTACTGTTCCTTGGAATACCCTTATCCTATCTGTGGTGCTTTTTGTGGTTATTCCGCTGTTTGGCGGTATGCTTACTCGTCATTTAGTAGTAAAAAGCAAAGGACTTGAATATTTTGAAAAGTCTTTTATTCCCAAGTTTGGCAATAGCACCATCATGGGTTTGTTGTTAACTTTAATTTTGATTTTCTCCTTTCAAGGAAAGGTTGTTTTAGAAAACCCTTTACATATCGTACTCATAGCTATTCCGCTTATCATTCAAACGGTGCTTATCTTTTTTATTGCCTACCGTGCCAGTAAAATGCTCAACTTGCCTCACTCCATTGCGGCCCCTGCTGGAATGATTGGTGCGTCAAACTTTTTTGAGCTTTCTGTAGCTGTGGCCATTGCTCTTTTCGGTGTGGCAAGTCCTGTAGCGTTAGCTACCATTGTGGGTGTGCTGGTGGAAGTGCCAGTTATGCTAGCCTTGGTAAAATATGCCAATAACACACGCAATCAATTTGCGAATGTATAAAAAACCCCTAGAGACGGCCCGTTAAAAGTAAGCACCCATATTTTTTAACGGGCCATTTTGCAAAATATTTTTATTCTAAGAGTTGAATTTTTTAAGGAGAAAATATGACAAGCCAAACACATTTAAAACCTCTTACCATTGAAGAGCAGGTTATTAATGAGCATGGCCAAGCTATGGCTCTTTGCGCTTGCGGTAATATGTGTAAAGTGTCAGACATCGAAGCTCAAAAGGCTATTCAAGAAAAAAACATACATAATAACGAAGAAGATACTTCTCCAAAAGACTCAAATAATACGTAACAATATAATATTGCACTACATAATAATGTAGATGTCGTATAATAAAGGAATATATTATGTCTAATAAATTATTGAAAATTATTGTTCCAGCATTTATGCTTGTGGGCATTTTTGCCCTTTGGTTTATGCAAGAAAAGAAAGAACCAGATATTAAAACAGCCAGCACACACAATACACCCTTTAGCTTAAATGCCGAGTCAATTGACTTGAAAGCCCTAAAAAGTGCAAATCTACCTATTATTATTGACTTTGGTGCAGATTCTTGCATACCCTGCAAAGAAATGGCCCCAGTCTTAGTTAAGCTTAACCAAGAGATGCAAGGTAAGGCAATTATTAAGTTTGTTGATGTATGGAAGCACCCCAAGGGGGCAGAGGGCTTTCCGGTGCAGGTCATCCCCACCCAAATTATTTTTAATGCCGATGGGACACCCTATGTACCAAAACAAGTATCCGATATACAATTTATAAAATATAGCCTTGATAAAACCAATGAGCATGCCTTCACAGCCCACCAAGGCGGCCTTAGTGAAACCCAAATGCGCAATATTCTCAAGGATCTTGGAGTAAACTAGTGGATGCACTCTTAAGCCAGCTCTCGGAAATTTTGGCAAACGCCACTTGGCTTGCTCCCTTTGTGGCATTTTTAGCAGGCGTTATTACATCTTTTACGCCTTGCTCGCTTTCAAGCGTGCCTCTGATTGTGGGCTACGTTGGGGGTACAAGTAATCTTGGCGGTGAGCACAATACCAAGCAAGCCTTTATATTGTCAGTGGTTTTTGCCCTTGGCAGTGCCTTAACCTTTACTATTTTTGGAGTGCTAGCCTCTCTTGCCGGAGAGCTGATTGGCACGGCGGCTAAGTGGTGGTTTATTGTGCTGGGCGCACTTATGATGCTTATGGTTTTGCAAATGCTAGGAATTTATCAATTTATACCTTCAGTTAACCTCATGGCCAAGAATAAAAGCAAGGGCGTAATTGGTGCATTTGTGGCTGGCATCTTAGGCGGGCTTTTTGCCTCACCATGTTCAACACCTGTGCTAATAGTGCTTATTGCCATCGTTGCTGGCAAAGGCAGCTTAGCCTTTGGGATCATGCTGTTTTTGCTTTACTCCCTTGGGCATGGAATCTTGGCTGTCATTGCCGGAACGTCGGTGGGATTTGTACAAAAACTATCCCAGAATGATAGCTATACCCATGTGGCCAAGGTATTGAATATAACTTTAGCATTGATTTTATTGGGTATTGGATTTTATATGTTCCACCTAGCTTTCCAAATGTAACTTAAATCGACTATAATAAGAAAACCACAAAATGATTAAATTGGTATCCCATTATTGACCATGCTCCGTGTACAGAGTGTGGAGCTTGCATACAAAAATGTAAGAACGGCGTTTATGGTATTGAAAAAGGAACATTGCTAAACTTAGCCATATTGACAAAGATAGTCTTGCAAATTTGCATAAGTCCTTGATTTATGTGGTGCGCCCGCCAGGAATCGAACCTGGGGCCTACAGCTTAGGAGGCTGTCGCT
>CAYJIU010000096.1:0-7531 GCA_964370305.1 uncultured Desulfovibrionaceae bacterium | reverse complement strand
ACGCGGCAATCCATGTATTTAAAAACGTCATCAAGAGGAAATGTCATTTTGCAAATCGGAATCACGTGGCCCCCACACAAAAAAACAAAAAAAAATATTGACAGAGTTCCTCCAAAAACTTAATATTGGGGCAAGGACAATTGCGATTAATGTTCGCTTTTTGTTTAGATTAATTAAATAACCTACTTAGAGTCACCACTCCAACAATCACGGAGTTTGGCACATGATTCTCCCCGCAATTGGGGTGTGGGTTTAATATTTATGTGCTCAGCTAGAGCGCAATGGGTGCTGGACTAGTACCCCCTCATTTTAAGCATTAGGGGCTTTTAGCCCTGGGGGTTGTTGCCCCTGCCCACGAATGACATGTTTATTAGTGGTTAAAAAACCATAAGCATGTCGGGCCCACCTTAAATATTCCCGTATTTTTAGCAGCGTTTGTTGCTGCTCTTTGCTAATGCTCAAACTTAGGAGTAAACCATGGCTGATATTTTATTGCAAAAACCAGAGGCTGGACAAGTAACCACTCAAGCACCTCAACCGGAAGATCGTTTGGTCTTTGAATTTGAACCGGGTGATGCTTTACTTGAACGTGTAGACGACACGCTTGTGCTTTCTTTTGAAGACGGTGCGCGCATTGAACTTACTGACTTTTACGTGGCCTACACCTCTGAAAATATGCCAGAATTCCTTATCGGCGGTGAAGTTGTGCCCGGTGAGGCTTTCTTTGCAGCTTTAAGCGAAGATTTAATGCCTGCGGCGGGTGCCGGTACTGGTACTGCTCTAGGTAGCGGACTTTCCGTTGATTTTATCAATGGTGAGCTTTTTGGTGGTCTCGATAGACTAGCTCGTCTTGACCAAGAAGCTGCTGATGCCTTACTTGTTGATGCCCCTGTAGATACTGACCCAGCCCTAAACCTTGCTCCTAGTCTTTTGGGCTTTTTGGTGATTCCAGATGGCAATGATGATAATACCAATATTGATGGTATTGATATCTCCATGACCGAGGCAGGCGTTGGTCGTGATGAAATTGGCGGTGCAGTGAACGCTGTAAACCCCAATAAAGAATACAGCGGCGACCATAGTGTGACCATCCAGCTTGTTGGGTCTGACCCAGATGGAGATCCATTAACTTATAGTATTACAGGTTCATTCCCTTATGGTACTATGGATTCAGATCCATCCACTGGCCTTGTGACATTTATCCTTAATGAAGCTCTTGTGCAAAACCTTAATCAAGGTGATATAATCCGTATTCTTTTCCAAATTACTGGCAGTGATGGTCAGGGCGGAACTGATTCTGCTACTATTACTCTTGGCATCATTGGTACCAATGACAGGCCCCTCATCGCTGTGGGTGATGGTGAAATGTTCTACACTGCCGATGGCAAGGAGCTATTTGACCCGAACTCTGAAGTTGATGAAGAGAATAACAATGACGTTTACTTTAGAGTGGTCGATGAAGAGATTCCCGGTGGTTCTGAAGACCTTACCCCAGAGCAAATTCAAACTTTGTTGTCTGAGCAATTCTCCGGTATAGTTGAGCGTCTTGCCGCATCTGGCGCAGGACTTGATGATTTAGCTGGTACTCTTGCTGATTTTGCGGCTGGTAATATGGAAGACCAGACTCTTTCAGATATTTTTCTACTGTATGGACTCTCAGATTTGGTGAACAGTGCTACATTCGAAAGATTAGAAGATTTGCTTGAAAACGGCGCCGTATCCACCAAGGGTACTGTACTTGAAATCGGCTTAAAAGAAGATCTTTCCACCGTTGTTACTGGTAAATTTGTAGGTACAGATATTGACAGCTTGGACGCTGGCACTGGTGATGCCGCTGGTAACAATGCTGCTGGCGCAGTAGCCTTAAAATTCTATGTAGGCACAGAAGCTGATTACAATAATTTTGCTAAAGGTGCTGGCTCTGACGATGACATCAAACTCGATGGTTTAGGCCAAGACTTTACCGGAACATACGGTGATTTTAATATTGGTGAAACCTCTGGTGAATTTACATTTGCTGTGAATGAAGCTGCTCAAGAGCTTGGATTTAGTGAATACTTAACAGAAACCATCTACGTTTTTGTAGAAGACCAACATGGTTCATGGTCAGCCATGCCTGTTGAAATTAAAGTAACCGGTACCAATGACCAGCCAGAAATTGCAATCACCGCAGACGATACCAAGGCTCTTAAAGAAGAAGGCTTTGGCGATAAAACTACGCTTAATTTAATTTTTGTTAAGCCCACTGTGGATATGCCAAACGCAGAAAACCCAGATGCTCACGATACAGCTTCTGGTAACATTGCACTTTCTGACGTAGACCGCACAGATCAGTTAACCTTAACTGTTGGTGGTCAAACTGTACTTGATGAAGTAGGTAGTACCTTTGTATCAGATATCTTCTATATTGATAAAGACGGTAATTTGCACGACTCTCCAAGTGGTATTGATTATGTAGGCACAATTCAGTTTACTGATGAAGGTGGCCGCAATATTAGCTATGATTTTGCACTTAATAACGATAGTGACTACATCCAAAGCCTTGATGAAGGTGATAAATTTGACCTTAGCCTCAAGTTCGTTGTTAATGATAATGAAGGTCTTCTTAGTGCAGAGAGTGGTAACGAAGTAAGTGAAAATAGCACAAATCTTGTTTTCAACATTGAAGGCACCAATGACAGACCAACTGTTACCGCAGTTGAAAACCTAGATCTTACTGAAGACACCTCCACTGCTGTTACTGGTAAAGCTTTTGCCACTGACTTAGACGCAGATGATATTGGTAATGCCGAAGATGCAGCCAATGCAAACTTAGAGTTCTTTGTGGGCACAGGCAATGCAGAAGATATTATCAATACAGCTGATAAGCTTGTACCTGATTTTATTACCAAAGAATCTTTGGAAAACTTTGACTTACTCACTGGTGGTGACTTCCATAGCGCACTTGATAAACTTGACCTTACCAATGGCACAACTGCACTTGGCAAATATGGTTATCTTTCAATTGAGCAAGATGGCACATATACATACAAGCTTTATAGCACCGATGCCATGCAACACATGGATGATAATGAGCAATACAACGAAACCTTCACCATCTATGTAAAAGACAAGCAAGGTGCGTGGAATTATGAAACCATCAATGTAGCCATTGATGGCTTAAACGATGCTCCAGTTATACATCATGCCGATGATATGACAGTAACAGAAAAGGGCGTAGGTGTTGGTGATAGTCCAAACGCCCCAGACCTTGGCAAGCAAGCTGCGGCTGGACAAATTGTTGCAACTGATGTTGATATTGAAAAGCTAACCTATAGCGTTGAAGGTGGCGACGACACTTCCGGCACACTTCAGTTGAAAGACTTAACTGGCCTTGACCTTACAAAATTAGCTGACCTTGACGTATTCCCTTATGACTCTACTGTAACTAATGATTATGGTACCTTGTACTTTAACACAGCCACCGGTAGCTACATCTTTGTTATTGACCAAGATAAAGCTGACGCACTTAACGAAGGCGATGTTAAAGACTTTACCTTTAAGTTCACCGTAACTGACGATCAAGGTGACGGCACCACCGTTGGTACAGACGATACAACTATCAAGCTTACCATTAATGGCACCAACGATCAGCCTACATTATCAGTTGATAAAGCAGCCCTTGAAGTAACTGAGAATGTTGATAACCCACACCTTGGTGGAACAAGAGATCCTAATGCCACATCTCACACCGTGTCTGGTCAAGCCACAGCAACTGATGTTGATAGCGGTGACCTTGGTAATGGTGATGCTGCTGCCGGTTTTGATAATGATGCCGGTGCAAAGGCTCTTACCTTTAGCGTAGGTATTCAACGTCCAACACTTGATAATATTTTGAACCTTTTAGACCAAGGTGCTTTAGATAAGCTCGACAATATTCTAAATGTTGGTAAATTAGAGCAACTCGGCAATATTACAGAGGCCATGTATAATACCTTTGCTAAGTTGCCCACCGAAGGCTTAGAAGTTAAAGGCTTATACGGCGCAATGGTAATAGATGAAGTAAGTGGCGAATACACTTATACATTGTACACACAAGCCGAAGCCGAAGCCCTTGGCCCCATTTTTGAGGCCGCATACTGGGCACTACAGATGCGTGATGAAGATGACAAAGCCCTCCCCACAGAAAACTTCACTGTTTATGTAAAAGACGATAGTGGCGCATGGAGTGAGCAAGACGTTACCGTCACCGTAAAGGGTGCAAACGATACTCCTGTTATCCATCATGCCAATGATATGACAGTGCAAGAAGCCGGTCATGGCGTGCAACTTGGTGATTACTTTGCTCCTAACGCTACAGACCTTGGCAAACAAGCTGCGGCTGGACAAATTGTTGCTACCGATATTGATGTAGAAAAATTAACCTTTAGCGTTGAAGGTGGCGACGACACTTCCGGTGACCTAGAGCTTAAAGACTTAATTGGTGACTTTAAGATTCTTGGGGACTTAGCTGACCTTGACGTATTCCCTTATGATTCTACTGTAACTAATGATTACGGTACCTTGTACTTTAACACAGCCACCGGTAGCTACATCTTTGTTATTGACCAAGATAAAGCTGATGAGCTTAACGAAGGCGAAGACAAAGAGTTTATCTTTACATTTAAAGTAACTGACGACCAAGGCGATGGTACTTCCGTTGGTACAGATACAACTACCGTAAAGTTAACCATCGAAGGCACAAACGATAAGCCGGTGCTTAGCGCGACAGAAACCAAACTAAGTGTTGAAGAAAATTGGGGTGAAACAGCCAATTCTTCTGCCACTGGCAAGGTAAGTGTTTTTGATGCCGATGCTGCAGGTGACCAAGGTGAAACTCTTACCTTTAGCCTTACCATCACCCGTCCTGAGCTTGGCAACGAAACCTTGCAAAGCATTGTGGACTCTCTCTTAGGTGCTGTGGGCTTACCAGCAGGTAGCGTGCTTGAAGGTGTAAGAGACGTTATAGAAGGTCTTTATGAAACCCTTGCCAAAGCACCTGAAAATACTTTGCTTAATCAAATCCCCGGCATGAAATACGGTGATACCGAAACCTTAGCCGATGGTTCACAAGTTATTTATGGCTTGTATGGCAGGATGGTTTTTGATGCTAATCCTGACAGTGCGACCTTTGGCGACTACACCTATACCCTCTATACTTGGGATGAAGCCAAGGGTAGCGTTGACACCATGGCAGCCTACCTTGCTCTGCAACATCGTGATGATAATGATACCGCTCTCCCCACAGAAAACTTCACCATTGCTGTACAAGACAGTGAAGGTGCTTGGAGTAGCCAAGACATTACCGTCACTGTAAATGGCATTAATGATGCACCGACAATTGAAATTCCTAAGGATGCTGACTTAAGTGTTACAGAAGCTGGCGTTGGCAATGATGTAGTTGGTGGTGCTGTAGATGCAGCCGTAGACGGTATTATTAGTGATATTTTTGAAAATCCAATCTTAAGTACTATTGATAGCGTGATTGACCTAGATGGCATCAGAACCAGCCTAGAAAATACTTTAGATGCCGCGTTTGCGGGGATAAAGAGTGATTATTCTGCCAACTTCCCCAACGCTGGAGATACTGAAGCCAATGGCAAGTTGTCCATAACTGATGATGATGGTGCAACTCCTCTAGTCTTGGTTGGTACTGGTTTTAATATAAAAGAATTCGGCTTTGATCCGGCAGGTTTTGCTAAGGCTTTGATTGACAACTTTGGTGAGCTTGGTCTTTCCTTTGAAGATGCTAGTGCCCTTGGAGGAGCCATTTTAGGCGAAGGTGGAAATCTTTCTGGTATCCTTGATGGTTCTGTCAGCCCTGAAGATGTTCTTAAACTTCTCCAAGGTGCTGCCGGCACCATCTCTGGGCTTGGCTCCATAGCATTTGATGCCATAAATATTGAAGCCTTGTTTGATATTGTTAAAGGTTCCATTACTCAAACTGTAGAAGGCACCTACGGTACCTTAGAGATGAAGCAAGACGGAAGTTATGAGTATACACTACGTAATGACGATGTTGATACAAATGCTTTAAATGCAGGTGAAGAAGCTAAGGAAAGCTTTACCATTGTTGCTTATGACAAGTTTGGTCAAAAGACAGAACAAACCATCGAGTTTACTGTCAATGGTACCAATGATAAGCCAATTATTACTGAGGCAGAAAATCTTATCATAAACGAAGATCAAGCTTCTGTTTCAGGTAATGCTACTGCGTCTGACGTGGACCAAGGCGGTCTACAAGGTGATAAGCTTACCTACTTTGTTGGCACTGAACCAAAGCCAATCAGCCTTGATGATTACTTTGATCAACATGCAGGAGACATTGCTCAAGGTTTAGTTGATAATATTGATGCTATGATTGCTGCTGATTATGCTGAAAATGTAAAACCGCTTGAAGATGCTAAGGATGCTCTTGAGGCTGCCCAAAATGACGAAAAAGCCATTAATGATAAGTATGATGCAAGCATAGCAGCTTTGGAAGACCAAAAAGTAACTGTGGATACAACCACTTTGGACGGCTACAATACTCAGCTTAATGCCTTAAATGATCAGTTGAATTACAGAGTTGGTAATCTTCCAACAGATTGGAATGGAATACGTGAGTTGATATCAGATATTGCTGATGGTAGCTTCCAAATGGGTCTTAATCAGCAATTAGAGCTCTCTACACAACCGCTTTGGAAATGGGTCCTAGATACGGATGAAATTCAAGGCAAGATAGATGCTGTAAATGCTGAAATTGCTAAAGTTACACCTCTTAGAGATGCTGAACAAGCTAGGGTTGATCAAGCTAATATTGATGCAAACAATGACAACTCAGGCATTGATGCACAAATTGCAGCACAAGAGCAAGCAAGAGCAGATGAACTCAGTAAACTTGAACAAGATCTTAACGCAACTCTTGATGGCTTAGGTGATAGATATGCTGACGAGTATATAACCTTAGGCGAGATTGACGATGAAATTGGTGGGCTGCTTAGCGGTCTTACTGCAGCGATAAATCTAGCAAAATTGGAGCACGAAGCAAAAGCACTCGCATATAATACCTTTAAAGGTGTTCTAACCGCTGGTGGCACCACAGAAGACGCCATCGCCGCTGCTCTTAAGGGTCTTATAGGTGATGAGTATGAAAACCTTACTGAGCACCTTAATCTTGAAGACGTTGAACCTAATGCAACTAAAGGCACAGCAGAACTTGATTTTGATGGCGACGGTAACCTAGATAAAGTTGATATACAGGAAGGTACATATGGCAAGTTTGTAATTAACCAAGCAACCGGTGAATACACCTATATACGCTTTACTGAAGCTGAAAATAAAGAAGCATACGATAAGATGCAAGAGCTTGGCGAAGGTGAAACCCTCACCGAAAGCTTCACTATCTATGTGCAAGACGAAAACGGCGCATGGGATTATAAGAAAATCGAAGTCACCATCACCGGTGTTGATGATGCTCCTGTAATCACAACTCCAGCAGACGTTGATTCTTCTGATGCAGCTTTGGGCACAG
>CAYJIU010000095.1:0-7621 GCA_964370305.1 uncultured Desulfovibrionaceae bacterium | reverse complement strand
GAATACGCAAAAATCATAGCCAAGGTTAAGGAGTAAGTCATGGATAAACAACGCTATCTTCTATCCGGTTCCGGTGGGCAAGGTGTTATCTCTATGGCTATATTGTTAGCCGATGCTGCATCCACCTACGAAGGTCATAACGCTTTGCAGTCACAATCCTACGGGCCAGAGGCCCGTGGTGGTGCCACTCGCTCAGATGTTATTATTTCTGACGGCCCCATATATTATCCCAAGGTGGCAGACCCCAACTATCTTGTAGCCTTAACCAATGAGGCCATGAATAAATATCTGCCCCTCATCCGCCCAGGCGGTATGTGTTTATATGATTCTGACCTCGTATTTGTTGACCCAAAAATAGACGCCATACGCAAACCACTCCCCATGTATCAAGCTGTTATGGATACATTAGGCAAGGCCCAAGCCTTTAACGTGGTCGTGCTTGGAGCACTTATTACATTAACTAAGGTTATTTCGGTAAAATCAGCAGAACAGGTGCTTAGATACCGCTTCCCTGAATCATTTTACGAAAACAACTTAAAAGCCCTACATCTAGGTATAGACCTAGCCACTCCATTGGTGGATTAAGTTTATTGCAAAATAATTTATAGGGATGGAAAAACCACATTAAAGGTTTTTCCATCCCTTAATTTTTTTCATATATTTTTGCAGCATCACGCTTAAGCGCGCACTTGCAACTCCTGCTATTTAAAGTTAGAATGATTTTATAAAATTAACCTCGAATTTTTAAAGGGTAACTTATGAATATTCATGAATATCAAGCTAAAGAGCTTTTGGCATCCTATGGTGTGCCAGTACCACAAGGTGGCGTTGCACACTCATTGGACGAAGCTCTAAACGTTGCAGACAATCTGCCTGGCCCCATTTGGGTAGTCAAAGCACAAATTCATGCCGGCGGACGTGGCAAGGGTGGTGGTGTTAAAGTATGCAAAAATACTGAAGAAATTGAAGAAGCTGCCAATACCATCCTAGGAATGCAACTTGTCACCCACCAAACTGGCCCCGAAGGACAAAAAGTTAATAAGATATGGATAGAACAGGGCACAAATATTGAGCGTGAGCTTTATTTAGCTGTGGTGCTTGATAGAGGTGCTGAGTGTTTAACCATTATGGCTTCACCTGACGGCGGTATGGATATTGAGGAAGTGGCCGAAAAGCACCCCGAGCGTATTTTTACAAGCCGCTTGGACGGTAATCATAATGTTTGGCCCTATCAAGCGCGTGACTTACTTTTTGGTTGTGGTTTGACCCCCCAACAAGTAACACAAGGCGTTAATATCATAAAAAATTTAGTCACTCTATGTGTAGAAAATGATGCTACTCAAGTGGAAATTAACCCCCTTGCTGTCAACTCTGACGGCGAAATACTGGCCCTTGATGCCAAGATGAATTTTGACGAAAGTGCCTTAAAGCGTCACCCTGATATCGCAGAGCTTGAAGACCCTGATGAGTGCGACCCGCTTGAGCGTAAAGCTGCACAACTTGGTGTAAATTATGTGCGCCTTGGTGGTTATGTGGGCACCATGGTCAATGGTGCCGGCCTTGCCATGGCCACCATGGATGCCATTAAAAATGCTGGAGCAGAGCCTGCCAACTTCCTCGATGCTGGCGGTGGAGCCAATGTGGAAATGGTTAAAAAAGGCTTTGAAGTTATGCTCTCTGACCCCAATGTCCGCGGTATTTTAATCAATATATTTGGCGGCATTTTGCGTTGTGATATTGTGGCTGAAGGTGTTGTGCAAGCGGCCAAGGAAATGGATTTAAAAATTCCGCTGGTTGTACGCATGGAAGGAACAAATGTAGATAAAGCACGTGAAATTCTTGATAATAGTGGAATCAATCTTATTAGTGCTCAATCTATGTCGGAAGCGGCCAATAAAATAGCAGAACTTACCAAAATATGATATCATTGAAATTATAAGATAAAAAGGCAAATATATGAGTATCTTAATTGATGAAAATACAAGGGTTGTTGTACAAGGCTTAACCGGTCGTGAAGGCCAATTTCACGGGCAACAAATGCTTGATTATGGCACAAAAATAGTCGCTGGCGTTACTCCTGGAAAAGGCGGACAAGAAGTCCTTGGTGTACCTATATTTAATACAGTCAAAGAAGCTGTTGAAAAAACCCGTGCCGATACCTCAGTGCTCTTTGTACCAGCTGCTGCTTGTGCTGACAGTGCTTGTGAGGCTGCCGATGCTGGCATAAAACTAGTTGTTATTATTACTGAACACATACCTGTACTGGACATGGTTCGAGTAAAATCACATTTAAATGCCAAGGGCACCATGCTTATTGGCCCCAACTGCCCAGGTCTCATTAGCCCCGGTAAATGCAAAATTGGTATTCAACCGGGCTATATTCACAAACAAGGTAATATTGGTCTCATTAGCCGATCTGGAACTTTAACTTACGAAGCCGTGTATCAGCTAAGCAATGAGGGGCTTGGGCAAAGCACTTGCATAGGCATTGGCGGCGACCCAGTACCCGGACTTAAATTCATTGATTTATTGGAAATGTTCCGCTATGATGAACAAACAGAAGCCGTATGTGTCATTGGCGAAATTGGCGGGGATAATGAAGAAAAAGCCGCACAATACATAAAAGAAACAAAGTATCCAAAGCCAGTGTTTGGTTTTATTGCCGGACTTACTGCCCCTCCAGGCAAGCGCATGGGCCATGCTGGTGCCATTATCTCAGGTTCCAAAGGCCGCGGTGAAGACAAAATTAAAGCAATGCAAGATGCTGGCATTACTGTAATTAAAGATTTAGGCGACTTTGGAAAAATAGTTGCCCAAACCTTGAGAAAATAGTTTTTTATAAAGCTAGGTAAGACTGAAAAACTAGATATTCGCTCGGTTAACAAAAAACCACGGTCATGCCGTGGTTTGAGAGTGCTGACAAAGTCAGCACGACCGATAAATCAGGAATAGGCGGAGCTTTGCTTCGCCGTTAAGTGACTGATTTTCGTGCCTTACTGCCAAGGCAGCTTGCCTGCCTTAGGCGGCACAAACGCCTGAAAGGGGGTTTGTCATCAGTCTGAAACCACGGTCATGCCGTGGTTTTTTATGGTTTAACTACAATTTATTTTACACTGGGGTCAAAAAACTCCACCGCACCAGTGTTAATATTATATAACCCACCTTTTAACAGGACATTGTTTTCCTGCAAATGTTGCTTAAGCAATGGGTAATTAAGAATATTATCCATGCTATGCATTACATTAAGTCTCTCGGCCTCTCTTGCATCCTTAGTCTTATGTACGGCATCGTGAATTTCATCCACAACATCTTTTAGTTTTGAGCTGTCTGGTAAAGGGTGGTCATTATCAAGAGCTGCACCCACTGCGCCACAATGCGTATGCCCAAGAATTAGCACTAACTTAACGCCTAAATGCTGCACAGCATATTCAATACTGCCAAGTTCGTGTTTACCAATAATATTACCAGCATTTCTAATGACAAATAAATCACCAATACCAGCTGAGAAAATATGCTCAGGTGGCACACGAGAGTCTGCGCAAGTGACCACAACGGCATATGGTTTTTGCCCGTAAGCTGTGGTTTCTTGCCTGCGCTTCATGGATATATCGGCAAAATTATGCGCGGACTTTTGATATAATTTGTTATTTTCATTTAGTAATTTAAGAACATATTCACCGCTTGCAGTGGATTCATTTTTAGCCAAGCTTGCATTAGGCATGCCCAATGCAAAAATAAAAATCAAAACAGATAACAAGCGTGATGTTTTCATATAAATTTCCTACTATTAAGGCATTACAGGGGCAATGTTTAGCCCCGTAGTTGCTGGTAGCCCAAACATAATATTGGCATTGGCAATGGCTTGGCCAGAAGCCCCTCGGCACAGATTATCAATGGCACTAACCACAATGAGTCGTTTAGTTCTTGGGTCAACCACAAGCCCCATGTCACAAAACATGGTGCCACGTACATGGCGTGTTTCTGGCAATTGCCCCTTGGGTAAAACACGCACCCATGGGCTATATTGCCAAGTTTCGCTATAAATTTTATGCACATCATCAAGGTTTATGTCTCGTGCCAATTTACCATACATTGTACATAAAATTCCACGGCTAATGGGTAAAAGATGCGTATTAAATGATACAGTAATGGAGTGAGCACAAATGCGTGAAAGCTCTTGTTCTATTTCGGGGGTATGTCTGTGTTTTCCAAGGTTATAAGCCTTAAATGTGTCGGCTACTTCACAAAACAATGTTCCAATGCTGGGTTTGCGCCCTGCTCCGCTGGTGCCAGATTTTGCGTCAATAACAATATCTTCCGCATAAATACAACCATGCTTTAAAGCCGGATAAAGCCCTAGAATGGTGGCAGTAGGATAACACCCCGGATTGGCAATCAATTTAGCATTGGCAATATCTGCGCCATAGAGCTCTGGTAAACCATACACGGCCTTGGCAAGTAATTCTTTCTGAGTATGAGGGGTATCATACCATTTTTCATATGTTTCCACATCGTTAATGCGAAAATCTGCCGACAAGTCCACCACCCGCACGTTTTTATGGCGCAACTTAGCCCCAACTTCCATAGCAGTTCCATGCGGCACAGCCAAAAAAGCTAGGTCACAATTTTCAGCCATGGCATCCACATCAAGATTAGATATAATAAGCTTACTGCCTGCCAATCCTTCTATAAAAGGATAAAATTCACCCAAGCGTTTGCCAGCCTCTGCCCTTGAGGATGCCATAACTAATTCCATCTCAGGGTGCATGGTTAAAAGCCGCACAAGCTCCATGCCTGTATAGCCTGTAACCCCCACTAAACCAACGCGAATTTTCGTGCTTACCTTAGACATACTTACTCCCATGACCCAAGCTTTAATATTTTATAAAATGCTTACTAACACATTAAATTAACACTATTTCTTTTTTATTACATATTTCATGCGCACTTCGTACAAAATCCCTTCTAAGAGCCGTTTTTCTTCTTCATCAAGGCAACCCTTAGTTTTTTGAGATAGCATATCAAGAATATCAATGGTATGACAGGCCATTTCAAGGTTTTCTTCCATTTGTCCGGTTTCAGGATTAGGCACTTCTCCAAGCTGCATCAAGGCAGATGAAGCAAGAGAAAGAATAAAGGTTGAAAATGTAACTTGAGGCATGGTGCAATCCATGTTAGTTTTATCATCATTTTGCATAATTACTCCAAAAATATTTAATCTAGGTGTTGTTCACAGGCTCCTAGTCGCCTTTCAACGTCTAATCAATGTAAGTTCCTGGGGGCACTGTCAAAGCTTTTTCATACATGACGAGAGCTTGTTCTAGATAATCACGAGCTCCCACAAATCCCCCCACATGTTGGATGGATTTTGCCAAAGCATAAAGACCAGTCATAATATCACCAAAATCCACGAAGCCCATATGCCCAATACGCACAATACGCCCCTTTAAATGGTCTTGTCCACCAGCCATGACCACATTATACTGTTGTGCTGCGTATTGTACTATTTTAATCCCATCTAGCCCTTCTGGCAAGAGCACACTGGTAAGTCCCCATGCAAAATGTTCTTGCACAAAGGGTTTTAAGCCTAAAGCCTTCACTCCATGCCTAGTCATAAGGCTTAAAGCCCACTGTTTAGCATATAGCGAATCTAACCCCATTTCCATAATTATATCAAGACTTTCATTTAAGCCTAATAAAAGACTAATGGGTGATGTAAAAAGAGTCTGTCCCTTTTCAACATAAGTTTTTTCTTTAAGTAAATTAAAATAATAACAGGTTTGTGTTATGGTTTCAGCTCTTTGCCATGCACGAGCCGAAAGGGCAATTAAACTTAACCCCGGAGGCACCATCAAGCCTTTTTGTGAACCTGTTAAAAGACAATCAATACCCAGACTATCCATGGGGCAAGGAGAAATACCCACAGCAGAGATACCATCAACCACAAGTAGCACATCTCGCGCTCGAGTTATGGCAGCAATTTCTTCTATGGGATGTAAAGCACCAGTAGATGTTTCACATAATTGAATAAAAACTCCACGAATACTTTTGTCCGCATCCAGAGCTTGTTTTATATCTTCTGCTTTAGCCACACTACCCCATTCAAAGCTTAAAGTTTCAACCTTACAGCCGTGAGTTGTGGCGATTTCTGCCCAACGTTGCCCAAACTTACCCGCCTCGGCAACCAAGACTTTCTCCCCCGCGCTAAAAAGTGTATGCACAGCCGCCGTCATGGCACCAGTGCCAGAGCAGCTAATGGGTAGTACTAGCTGCTTGGTACCAAAAAGCTCTTGTAATTTTGGCTGCAACTTGTGCATTATATCTTTAAATACAGGCTTGCGATGATGTATCATCTCCCCAGCCATGGCTAGGCGGGTGCGTGAAGGTATGGCGGTAGGCCCTGGGGTTAACAAACGAGATTTATTATACATACACTCTCCTATAACAAAATATCTGCATTATTAGATAAAAAATCTATGATTGTATCATTATTTAAGCCCCTGCACAATTATGCAGGAGTATTTATGCCATGTATTTAATTATAAAGAATTACATTGTATCGGTCAAATCATAAGAGACATTAAGCGTTTTACACACTATTGTTACTTGAAAATTAGTTAAGCTTTTACTACGGGTAGCACATTCCTTGATAAACACTGACCACTATGCTACGAAGGGATAGATTTTAACCCACCTCAAAAGAAGACAATAAAAATTTTAGTTTTCCCCTTGACCTTTCAACACATTACATTCATATATATACTGTATACAATAAACGAGGGTAGTAGCATGAATCGCATTAAAAGACAGTCTTTAGGGCAAGAAGCAACACAGCTTATACGCAAAATGCTTTTAGATGGCCGCTTTACCGCTGGTGAGCGTTTGGTTGAAGACCGCATGGCTCAAGAGCTTGGCATTAGCCGCACCCCACTAAGAGAGGCTTTACATCGACTTGCCCAAGAGGGCATTTTAGAAAAAAGATCCAGCGGTGGCTATATTTTACGAGCTTTGCAACGCACTGAGATTGAAGATGCCATTAGTATTCGAGCTATGCTTGAATCTCACGCGGCTGCCTTAGCAGCTACACGCAGTACAGCAGAGCAAAAAAAATCCTTGCGCAAAAACTTAAACAAATTTCGCAAAGCCCATGCTAAGAACAACTTCAAAAATCTAGTGGAACTTAATGAAGAATTTCACACCATATTGCGCGAAGGGGCCCACTCCCCTCTTTTAACCCAACTATTGCTGGAGCTTGATTGCGTTGTTGAGCGCATGCTCAGGCCTATTATTTCTAATCATGAAGTGCAGTGGTCGGATGCAGACCATTTACGTATTTTAGAATACATTGAAGCTGGTGATGCGCTTAATGCCAGCAAATCCATGCAAGAACACGTCCTAAACGCAAAAGATGCACTTTTTGCACAAAATCCAATAAATAAAGATTGATTTAGTCAAGCTATAACAACACTTTCATAATTAAGACTGCACAATTAAAAAGGCATGGATTGCCGCGTCGTCCCTCGTTCCTCGGGTCTCCTCGCAATGACCTAATATTACAACAAAAGTCATTGTAAGCTAAGCCTTGCCCGAAGGGTGCAACGCATAGCCGTTAGATGAGCAA
>CAYJIU010000094.1:0-7664 GCA_964370305.1 uncultured Desulfovibrionaceae bacterium | reverse complement strand
GGGATGGCAGCGTGCATGCTGACCAGTTCTGGCGCAACCACACCTTTGGCAATGTGCTTGAACGGCCATTTTCAGAAATTTGGGATGACCCAAACATTGAGCTTTTACACAAACTTAAGGATAAAAAACCCCATGTAAAGGGACGTTGTGCCACTTGTCGTTATCTAAATATATGTGGTGGCAACTTCCGCGCTCGTGCTGAGGCTTATTATGATGATATCTGGGCCGAAGACCCAGCTTGTTATCTAACCGATGATGAAATAAAAAAATAATTATTTAGAATAAAAGGATTTATATATGACATTTCATCGTGGACGTAGGCTTCGTAGCTCATTACCTTTACGAAATATGGTGCGAGAAACACCACCCTTACGGCCAGAAAATTTGGTTATGCCTTATTTTGTTGTGGATACAGATGACGCAAATTTTCGTAAAGAAATTAGCTCCATGCCCGGCCAATATCAGCTCTCACTTAACGAACTAAAAAAACAAGTGGCAAAGGGCGTTGAACATGGCCTGCACTCAGTCATTCTTTTTGGCATACCGAAGCAAAAAGACCCCACAGGCTCTGAAGGCTATGCTGACAACGGCATTGTACAACAAGCTGTGCGCCTCTTAAAGCAAAATTGGCCAGATTTAATTGTCATTACAGATGTTTGCCTATGCGAATACACATCACATGGGCATTGTGGCTTGCTTTCCAAAAACGGCGAAGTCTTAAATGACCCCACACTTGAGCTTTTAGCCAAGGTGGCTTTATCTCACGTGCGGGCTGGAGCAGACATTGTAGCCCCATCTGACATGATGGATGGACGCATCGCCACTTTGCGCAAAGCCCTTGATGATGAAGGATTTACCAATATCCCCATCATGTCCTATGCCGTAAAATATGCCTCGTCATATTATGGGCCATTTCGTGAGGCCGCAGAGTCCGCTCCGCAAAGCGGCGATCGCAAGTCTTATCAAATGGATTCTGCCAACCTACGAGAAGCCTTACGCGAGGCCACTGCCGATATAGAAGAGGGAGCAGACTTCCTCATGGTCAAGCCTGCCGGGCCATATCAAGATATTATTCGATTACTTAGAGATAATTTTGACTCACCATTGGTGGCCTATCAAGTGAGCGGAGAATATTCACTCATCAAGGCTGCGGCCAAGATGGGCTGGATTAATGAAGAAGCCGTTATCATGGAATCGTTGCTTGGTATTAAGCGAGCAGGTGCAGATATTATTATCAATTACTTTACAGAAGAATTACTCCTAAAAGGAATTATACGCTCATGAAGCCAGACCACGTCCCCCACGGTGGGGCACATCCACATGCGAACCGCTTTTTAGCCGATGGCAGCCCTAAGTGCCGCCTCATTGCTTGGGAAGTTACTAGATCCTGCAACCTTGCTTGCAAGCACTGTCGCGGTGAGGCACACCCTGAACCCTATCCTGGTGAGCTCTCCACAGGTGAAGCCAAAGCTTTAATAGACACTTTTCCAGAAGTAGGCGAACCAATTATTATTTTCACCGGTGGCGACCCCATGATGCGCCCCGATGTATATGAGCTTATTGCTTATGCCACTGCCAAGGGTTTGCGTTGTGTGTTTTCACCCAATGGAACACTTATTACAGCAGAAACTGCCAAAAAAATTAAAGAAGCAGGTATTCAGCGTTGTTCCATCTCCATTGATGGAGCCGATGCAAAAAGTCATGATGAATTTAGAGCAGTGCCCGGTGCCTTTGATGCATCCATGCGCGGCATTGAGTTTTTGAAAGCAGAAGGTATGGAATTTCAGATAAATACCACTGTAACCCGTGACAACTTGCAAAGTTTTAAACAGATTTTTGAGTTGTGTGAGCGTATTGGGGCCGTAGCTTGGCATATATTTCTACTTGTACCCATGGGCCGTGCTGCTAAGCTTCAAGACCAAGTAATCACCGCTAAAGAATATGAAGAAGTGCTGAACTGGTTTTATGATTTTCGTAAAACCACCAGTATGCACCTAAAAGCCACGTGCGCACCACATTATTACCGCATTATGCGCCAAAAAGCTAAGGCCGAAGGCCTAAGTGTTGATATTGAAAATTTTGGCATGGACGCCATGACCCGCGGCTGCCTTGGTGGGACAGGTTTTTGTTTTATTAGCCACGTGGGGCAAGTGCAACCATGCGGTTATCTTGAACTTGATTGTGGTAATATTAAAAAGCAACCTTTCCCAGAAATATGGAAACATTCTAAATATTTTCAGCAGTTCCGCACGCAAGAGGAATACAAAGGCAAGTGCGGCATTTGTGAATATCATAAAGTATGTGGCGGATGCAGAGCCAGAGCTTTTAGTATGGATGACGACCATATGGAAGAAGAGCCACTCTGTACCTATATTCCTAAAAAATCAAAAGGATAGTTATGGACTTAGACAGTATAGACAAGCAATTACTTGATATTATCCAAACAAATTTTCCATTGGTGCCTCGACCATACGCCGAGCTTGGAGCGCAAGTAAATATTACTGAGGCTGAAGCCCTTGCCAGAGTGCGCGCCATGCAGGAGAAAAAAATCATCCGCCGCCTTGGAGCAAACTTTCAATCAGCCAAGCTTGGCTTTCGCTCAACGCTTTGTGCTGCTAAAGTTCCTGAAGAGAGCATGGAGTTTTTTGTTAAAACCGTCAACGAATATACGGGCGTTACTCACAATTATTTGCGCAAAAACGTTTATAATATATGGTTTACCTTCATCGGCCCATCATGGAATGACGTATGCACAAGCCTTAATGAAATCACCCAAAAAACGGGGATTGAAATCCTAAATCTACCTGCCAAACAAATGTACAAAATTCGTGTTGATTTTCAAATGCAAAAGGATTAAGCAAAAATCGTACTTGAGCGTACACACAACTTTAACTACTGCTAAACATAAAGTTTTTAATTTGTTTGCCGATTACTATTGTATCAAAAGCAACTTAAAGGGAGTTTTTTTATGAAGTTATTGCAAAGGGTATTGCTACCTATTTTATTGGTCTTGATTTTGTCCATGAGTATTTTAAGCTACTTAACTTATGATAAAACATCAACATCTATTACCGACGACGCTATTGACTCCATGCGCTCAACCACCATATCTCTACAGCGTATGCTTGATTATAGCTTAAACTCCACAAAAACATTTATTAAATTAACTTCTGAAGATGTGCATACGACTTCCTTTTCTGCCAAAATTGCACATACCGAGGATGAAGTAAAAATCATGAATGACTGGCTTACAAGCCATGTTAATGATTTACCCATGCTAAATGGCTTTAACTTATTAAATACCAAGGGTATTGTTATTGCTTCGACTAACCCCAAAGCTATGGGCCTTGATCTTTCATTCCGTGAATATTTTCAAGAAGCCGTGCGTGGTGATATTGCCAACACCGCCCCGCGTCTTTCAACCATCACCAATGAAGTTTTGCTGGCCGTTGTTCTACCGGTTAAAGATGAAAGTGGCAATATTATTGGCGTTTTAAGCGGTGATATTGATTTTGCCCAAGTCTACGAAACCGTATTTAAGGGCATCACCGTTGGTGAAAAAGGCTATGCCTTTGCCATTGACGATAAAGGCCGCATAGTACTTGACCGCACAAATGAATTTTTATTTAAAGAAGATTTACCCATAACACCAACCATGAAAGCCATAGCTCAAAAGCAAGATGGTGTAACTACATATGTCAATGTATTTGGCAATCCTGTTATTGCTTACCACACCAAGATGACTGGCAGCAATATAACCGTTGTAGCCAGAGCAGAAGAAAGTGACCTTTTTTCCGCTCTTGGTGAGTTGCAAAGCGTTGCTATGATTGCCACAATAGTAGCGGTTATCTTAAGTGCTATTGTAACATTTATTATCTTACGCCCCATGGTAATAGCCGTGGCCAAGGGTGCTAGCTTTGCAAACGACATTGCCAACGGTAACCTTGACACCACTCTTGATGTGCACCGTAGTGATGAAATTGGAAGTTTAGCCGATGCTTTGCGCTCCATACCCGAATCTTTAAACCTTGTTATTCAAGAATATAACCATGTTAAGAATATTTTACAAAATGGTGAAATTACAGTCCAAGGTGATTATACAAAGTTCCAAGGAGCTTATGCTGATCTCATAAGGGGCACCAACACAACCCTTAAGCAATACCAAGATATTCTTAATGTTTTAACTGCTCCCGTTGTTGTTTTAGATAAGAACTTACGCGTTGTTTATGTTAACAATTTAGGCCAAAGCATTGCCGGCTCAGATTATCAACATAAAACCTGCAAAGAGCTTATGAATCGCGATGACTCAGGCACTCTTGATGACGCCCTTAATACTGCTGTAAGCACTTTACGCCCAGCCACCGGTCAAACCGTGGCAAGGCCGCAAGGCAAAGCTCTTGATATTTCTTATACTGCCATTCCTTTCCTTGATGATAAAGGTAGCCTTGCATGCGTATTGCAGCTTGTAACTGACTTAACAGAAATAAAAAGTACTGAAAGAAGAATTGTTGAAGTGGCAAACCAAGCTCAGGACATTTCTGAGCGCATGTCCACCGCTTCAAGACAATTATCAGCACAAGTGGAAGAGGTTTCAGACGGTGCCCAAGTGCAACGCGACCGTGTAACATCCACCGCAGCAGCCATGGAAGAGATGAACTCAACCGTACTTGAAGTGGCAAACAACGCTGGCGAAGCCAATACCCAATCTGGTGATGTGCGCGATAAAGCCTCAGAAGGTGCTGATTTAGTAAATCAAGTTGTCGCTGCCATTAAGAGCGTTAATGACGTGGCCCTTGAGCTTGAAAAAAATATGGATCAACTAGGCAAGCAAGCTGAAAGCATTGGTAGTGTTATGGATGTTATTTCTGACATCGCTGACCAAACCAACTTACTTGCTCTTAATGCCGCCATTGAGGCTGCACGAGCTGGTGAAGCTGGTCGAGGTTTTGCCGTTGTTGCCGATGAAGTTCGTAAATTGGCAGAAAAAACCATGACAGCCACCACTGAGGTTGGTAACAGTATTCGTGGAATTCAAGAAACCACCACCATGAATATTCAGCGAGTGAGTGAAAGCACAGCTTTTGCGGGCAAAGCCACCGAACTTGCTGCCACATCCGGCAGTGCTTTAGAAGAAATTCTCTCCCTTGCCAATGCTAATACCATGCTCATTTCTGGCATTGCAGCAGCAGCTGAGGAGCAATCTGCCACTTCGGAAGAAATTAACCGCTCTGTTGATGAAATCAACCATATTGCAGGTTCAACTGCAACAGGTATGGAACAAGCTTCACAAGCAGTGCAGGAACTTTCACAAATGGCTTTTGAATTGCAAGAACTATTAAACAGATTACGCATGCAATAATATTAGTTAATAACGTAAAATGAGCATATAAACTGAAAATGATATATGCTTATAAATCAGGAAATAATTATGAAAAACATCAGCGTTGCCAAAAAATTAATGATTGGATTTGGCTTTCTAATGGTCTGCATTTGTGCCCTTGGCTGGTTTTCCATAAGCCAGCAGAGTACAGTGGCAAAACAAAATGAAACCATTGCTGATAAAAACATTCCAGAACTCCTTGCCATATCAGCCCTAGAAGGAGCTTTTGCCGATGCTTATTTGAATATGCGCACATATAGACTTACACGTGACCCAAAGTACTATGACGCTATCCAAATTGCCTTCACTGAAGTTCGTAAAAACTTAAAATTCTTAGAGGATTTGGTTCTAAAGTTTCCAGAGCTGGTTATACTCAATGAGTTTAATAAAAACTTCAAAGGTATTTTTGAAAATTATGCCACATCTGTTGATACATCACATGAAACCGTTGTGGAATTAATCAAAATTACTAAAAATTTACACGAACATGGTGATAAAGAAAAGGTTCTTGCAGATAATTTAATAAAAACATTAAAGGATCTTTTAGATACAACACCTAATAGAACTGCGCTTGAATCAACCATTTATGATCTTGAGCACTTTTTTAATGATATTGCCATACTACAAGTATCTGCCTTGGAAGCGCAAAACAATAATAACTTAAAAACTGTAGCTGAAGTACATGATAAGATTCTAGCCACTGAGGAAAAAGCAAAACCAGCTTTTGCATCTTTACCCGATGGGGAAATTGCAAATCTTGGTAAAGAAATTCTCGCTTTGGTGGAAGTATATAATGAATCACTTGAGGCGTATATTGAAAAAACTACCAGTATTCAAAATCTTTCAGCCAAACGCAGCGAATATTTCAAGCAAATTACAGCTTTAACTGACAGTAGCGTTGCTGGCATTGGTGATAATCTCTCAAATAATGCTCACAATGCCGTAGCCACCCTTGAAAAAAGTGAAACCTTAATATTTATTGTCATTACGGCCTTGATTGTGGCCAGTGTTATCTTTGCAACCTATCTAACTCGTAGCATTACCGGCCCCTTGAACGCTGGTATGGGCTTTGCTCAAGCAGTGGCCAATGGCAATCTTGATGAGGAACTTAACTTCTACTCCAAAGATGAATTAGGCAAACTTGCCGATGCCTTGCGTGTTATGGTAGCATCTTTAAAAGAAAATATTAACAAAGCTCACGAGCAAACTGAACAAGCAAAGCAGATGGGTGCAGAAGCACAAGCCGCCATGGAGCAAGCAAAGCAAGCCCAAGCTGAGGCAGAACACGCTAAACGCCAAGGTATGCTTGATGCCGCCGCACAGCTAGAAGGCATTGTTGACGCAGTATTTAACGCATCACAAGAGCTTTCAACCCAAGTCGCTGAATCTAACCACAGTATATCCATTACTTCCGACCGCATTACCGAAACAGCATCTGCCATGGAAGAAATGAACGCCACTGTTTTAGAAGTGGCGCGCAGTGCAGGTGATGCAGCTCACGTCTCCAATGAGGCCCGCTCCAAGGCCGATACTGGTGCCCAAATTGTACAAGAAATGGTTGGGCGTATTGCTGAGGTTGAACAGCAAGCAGAGCAGCTAAAAGATGATATGAAACAACTTGGTGGGCAAGCTGAAGCCATTGGTGCCATCATGAATGTGATTTCTGATATTGCCGACCAAACCAACCTCCTTGCCCTTAATGCTGCCATTGAAGCTGCCCGAGCTGGGGAAGCTGGTCGCGGTTTTGCCGTTGTTGCCGATGAAGTGCGTAAACTGGCTGAAAAAACCATGGAAGCAACAGTGCAAGTTGGTAATGCCATTGCTGGTGTGCAAGCTAGCGTTGAGCGCAATATGAAAAACGTGGATGCATCAGTAAGTAGCATTACCGTCACCACCGACCTTGCCAAAGAGGCGGGGCAATCCTTGGGTGAAATTGTTGAAATGGTTGATATGTCTGCTGATCAAGTGCGTACTATTGCCACGGCTGCCGAGGAACAATCTGCCACTTCGGAAGAAATTAACCGCGCGCTAACTAGCATTAATACAGCATCCAATGAAACAGCCACTGCCATGGATGTGGCTAGTGGCACGGTGGAAGATTTGCGTATGCAAGCTCAAAACCTTGAACAACTTATCAGAGAGCTGAAAGAAGCTTAGCCTGTTATTTATTAGCCTGATTATAGCACCCATGCCCTTCAAAAATATTAAAGGCATGGGTGTTTTGTTATTTAGTCGGCACTGAAAAACAGATAAAATTATTAAAATAACAATATTTTTTAATCAA
>CAYJIU010000093.1:0-7732 GCA_964370305.1 uncultured Desulfovibrionaceae bacterium | reverse complement strand
CGTGTGGAGTGTGTGAGGTTGGGGTTCTTTTTGAGCAATTAGCCGGCGATGAAGCGAAGCCCGACCCAACGGGCGGCGAAGCCGTTTGCGTTTGCGAAGTATGAGCAATTACGCAAATCGAGAGCAACGCGGAAGTGCCGAACCGCGAAAAAAACTTTACCGAACTTCACACAGACGTATAAATTTACAAAATTAGAATGTCGTGAAATATACTGAATTTCCAAATTTTTTTACTTGCTCCACAATAAAACTTTAGATAAAGTAACTTTTCTTCGATAGTCTTGAGGCCATATATAATTGCGCAAATGAGGCCTTGTCTTAATGGAGGTGTTTCACTACCGGTGTAGTGCCCGGTCTTCAAAACCGGTGGCGGGTAGAGATGTCCGTGGTAGGTTCGACTCCTATACACCTCCGCCAAAGTGTCAAAAAGTCTTCAAAAGGCTGTAAAATGATTGACGTTTTTATACATAACATATCCCTCTGGATGCAAACCAACCCAAGCCTATCCATATTAGCCTGCCTGATATGGGGCTTGTGCAGTGTTGCCCTATCCCCTTGTCAGCTCGCAACAATTTCTTTTTTATCCACACCACAAGTAGTCAATTCTTCCATTGCGCACAAAATCCCAAAGCTCATGCTTGGGCATGCTTTAGCACTCTTTGGTATTGGACTGATATTAATACTGTTTAGCTTTCAATTAAACTTTTTAGGTCACTATTGGACTGTACCCTTTGGCATATTATTTTTATATATGACCAAACAATTATTACAGACAAAGCATTGTACACATTGCGCCCATGAACATACACCAAGTAATTTTGGCGAAAAAATCCTACACACTATCACTAAAAATTCTTGGGGTTTCATAGGGCTTGGCTTTGCATATGGCACATTATCAAGTACTTGTGCTCTTGTGTTCTTAGCACCAGTTTTATTATTAGCCAAAGGTCAAGACTTTATATTTATTCTGGCACTTAATACGGCCTTTGCTGTGGGCCACACCTTACCAATTTTTATTGTTAGTTTGCTTGCAAACTCCATTCATAAGCTTATGTGCGCAAGTGATTCCATCTTTGTAGTTCCACGCCGTTTAACCGCCATAGTCTTTGCTTTGGCTGGACTAATCCTCATTGCTCACCCCTTACTTGAGCTAGCCGGTTTTGATTTCCACGGGCATGGCCAGCATGAGCATAATAATGAGCATAATCATAGTCATCATGACGAGCATAATCATCACAATCACGATCATGACACCCACTAAACCCTGCGTACTTATCTTAAGTTATATTAACGAACATAGCTTACAGCACTATATTAAAAGTATTTCAAAATTCAATATTGATATATTTTTAGCGGTATTTACAGAAAAACCTAAAGTAATACTTCATGATGTTACATGCATAATTGCAAAACAAAAAGCGCAGGCCATAGTGGATACACTAGCCAAAGCTAACGATTGTACCCATATTATTACTGTTGATGTGGAAAATAATACCGCACAAGACTTGAAGCTTTTTTTACAAGCCATTGAAAAGGATAACTTAAATATTTACTTAGGCTTGCGTGATTTTACTGCCCCTAACACTACCCTACTATCACGCATGGAGCAAAAATTTTCTGCATTTTGGCTGCGTGTACAAACCAGCCTAAAACTCACAGATATACATCACAATACCAAGGCATACCCAAGGCAAGTATTTGATTTTATAAATGTAAGAGAAAAAGGATATGCTTTTGATGTGGAAATTTTAGTTCGAGCTGCATGGGCTGGATTTAATATAGTTGAAATCCCCATCAACACACCAGTATCAAAAACAAAAATACATTTCAATGATCATATTCGTATGATTGCTTTAAATACACATTTTACCCTACGTGCCTTAGTGCCCTTGCCCTTTAAGCGTTTTGACCGCTTAAGTCAGGAGCGCATTTCCTTGCGCCATCCCATTACAGCATTGCGCCAGCTTATGAATGATCCATACAATAAAGCAACACCTTGGCAACTTGCGCGTACTGCTGGTATTTCCATGGCTATACTCACAGTACCTGCTCCCATCATTCAAAGTATTTTTCTTTTATTATGCATAGGTTGGCTAAAATTAAATAGGCTTTGTGCCATTGCCATGATTCCCCTAACTTGGCCCCCATTTCTACCCGGACTGGCCGTATTGGTGGGTTATCGTCTACGCCATGGGGAGTGGTTGACGGAGTTTTCCATCCAAACCCTTGGTTATGAAGTGGGTGAAAGGCTCTTTGAATGGGTTATTGGCAGTATTGCCCTAACTCCCGTACTGGGCCTTGCTTTAGGATTGATTGTGGGCCTTGCCGCTTTTATGGTAGCTGGTCGTAGTTAAGGCGTATGCCTGTATAGATTAAAGGCCCTGCAAATTAGTCGATGCTGAACAACACGTTTCCACGTGTTGTTCAGCATCGACTAATTATTTTAAAAATAACCATGCAGAGCCATTCTCTTGCTTTTTCCAATATGGAATTTGTAATCAATCTGTAAAAATTAATTTTTCTTTTCTATTTTAGCCCAACTATCTTTGAGTGTTACAGTACGATTAAATACTGGCGCATTTTCTTTACTATCTGGATCTGCACAAAAATATCCAAGCCTTTCAAATTGCACACATTCACCAATTTTTGTATTGGTTAGCGAAGGTTCACACAATGCTGTAACAGTCTTTAATGAATCAGGATTTATATAATCTAAAAAGCTTTTTCCTTCTTCTATGGCATTGGGGTTTTCAATCATGAATAAATGCTCATACAAGCGTACCTCAAGCGGGGCAGTATGTGAAGCGCAAACCCAATGCAAAGTCCCGCGTACCTTACGTTTATCGGCACTTGTGCCCCCACGACTTTCGGGGTCGTAAGTGCAGCGCAACTCCACCACATTACCAGCATCATCACAAATAGCTTCATGACAAGTAATATAGTATGCATAGCGCAAACGCACCTCAGAACCCACAAAGAGCCGGTGGAACTTCCTTGGTGGATCAATTCTAAAATCATCCCGCTCAACGTATAACTCACGTCCAAAGGGAACTATGCGCGAGCCATAGCTTGCATCTTCAGGGTGATAAGGCATGTCAAACTCTTCCACTTGCCCTTCGGGATAATTTTCAATAACTATTTTAAGAGGATCAAGTACAGCCATTACCCTTTTAGTATGTGCGTTTAAGTATTCACGCTGACAAAACTCAAATAAGCTATACTCAACCATGGAGTCAGCACGGGCAACACCAATGCGCGCACAAAACTCACGTAAAGCTTCTGGTGGTACTCCGCGCCTACGAAGACCACTCAGTGTAGGCATACGTGGATCATCCCATCCGTTTACATAACCTTCTTGTACTAATTGAATAAGCTTACGTTTAGATAGTATGGTGTGGGTCACTTGCATACGCGCAAATTCAATTTGTTGCGGGTGATAAATACCCAGCGCATCCAAAATCCAATCATAAATATCTCGATTATTCTCAAATTCCAAAGAGCATAATGAGTGAGTAATACCCTCTAATGAGTCAGAAATACAGTGAGTATAATCATACATGGGGTATATGCACCAAGTGTTACCTGTGCGATGGTGATGGGCGTGCCTAATGCGATATAGGGTAGGATCGCGCAATACAATATTGGCGGCGGTCATGTCGATTTTAGCTCTAAGCACATGGGCACCGTCTTCAAACTCTCCTGCGCGCATACGTCTAAATAAATCTAGGTTTTCTTCAATGGAACGCTCTCTATATGGACTATTTTGACCGGGGGTGGTGAATGTGCCACGCATGGTGCGTATTTCTTCAGCAGAGCAAGAGTCAACATATGCCTTGCCTGCCAAAATTAATTGCTCAGCAAAATTGTATAATTGTTCAAAGTAGTTTGATGCAAAAAACTCCCGCCCCTCACAATCTGCCCCAAGCCATGCTACATCCTCACGTATGGCATCCACATATTCTGTTTCTTCCTTGGTGGGGTTAGTATCATCAAAGCGCACATTAAATTTGCCGTTAAAGTCAACAGCTACACCATAGTTAAGGCAAATGGACTTAGCATGACCAAGATGCAAATAGCCATTGGGCTCTGGTGGAAATCTTGTATGCACAAGTTTTTCAAAGCGTCCAGTTTCATTATCTTCGATAATACGTTGGCGGATAAAATCCAATACACCTTCAGGATTAAAATTATTATCACTCATAAAAATTCCTAAACATTATATATTGTTAAATTATATTTTATAACTTTTTGAGAAACTTACAACAACTCAACATTAAAAGGCCAACGCCAATGCTCCAAGAGCATACGCACAATGAATTGTGCAGCAATCTTATATCATAAAAAATTAAATCCAGCTGGTCAAATACTCATTTTTACACTTAAACCCAAAATGCTACTTCCCCCAAAGCATCTTCCATTCGGTAATTCTTTTCAATGCATCCATGGGGCTCATGACATTGGGGTCACAATCTTTTAGTATTGTAATTAAAGGATGTTCTGCTAACTCTTGGTTTATATTTGGCAGTTCTGGCGGGGCATCAAATTCCTTATTAATTTTAATGGGCATGCTAATGCCTGGCAAAACACTAATACTCTCTTTAACCCTACTCTTGCCGCTACGCCTAAGTTCAAGTTCGGATAAAATATCCCTAGCCCTTTGCACCACAGGCATGGGTACGCCAGCTAAACGGGCCACCTCAACCCCATAACTACGGTCTGATGGCCCAGGCACTAAGCGGTGCAAGAAAATTACCTCACCACCATGCTCACAAATAGCTATATTCATAGTAAATACACGCGCAATTTTACCCTCAAGAGCTGTTAACTCATGATAATGGGTGGCAAAAAGCGTTCTAATCTGGCCCTGGCAGCGTTTACTAAGCTCCTCCACCACAGCCCAAGCTAAGGCAAGGCCATCATAGGTGCTGGTGCCACGTCCGATTTCATCAAGGATTACAAGACTATTTTTTGTAGATTGACGTAATATTCTAGCCGTTTCCATCATCTCAACCATGAATGTACTTTGTCCGGCGGCTAGATTGTCCGATGCCCCTACTCTGGAAAATATTCTATCCACAGTGCCCATGGATACAGCACTGGCCGGAACATATGACCCCATTTGCGCAAGCAAGCAAATAATAGCAGTTTGACGAAGTATGGTGGATTTGCCAGCCATATTTGGGCCGGTCAAAAGGCAAAGGCGGCGTTTTTCATCAAGGCAAAAGTCATTGGCAACAAAGTTACCCGCGCCAATAATGGCTTCAACCACAGGGTGGCGGCCTTCGGTTATGCTAAGGGCTTGCCCTTCTACAAATTCTGGTGCGCTCCAACAATTTTGGCGGGCTACATGGGCAAGACTTTGCCAATAGTCAATATTTGCAATGCAATGGGCAGCAAATAATATACGCCCACGCTCAAGACTCATGGCATCACGTAAATCTTGAAAAAGACTATATTCAAGGTTTTTACGCTTATCTGCCGCTGCCATAATTTGCTCTTCTAGAGCTTTTAGGGCTGGCGTTGTAAAACGCTCTGCATTGGCAAGGGTTTGCCTACGCACAAAATGTTCTGGAATTGTAGCACCTTGGGCCGCATGTGAAAGCTCAAAATAATAGCCAAAAACCCTATTATAGCCCAGTTTAAGCTTAGGCAAATTAGCAGATTGTTGCTCATTTGCTAACATATCTTTAAGCTTTTGCTCACCATGCTCCACAAGATCCATAAGCTCGTCAAGTTCAGCATTATATCCTGACCGAAAAATCCCCCCATCGGTAATAACATTGGGTGGACTATCCACAAGTGCTTGTTCAAGTAAGCTAGCACAATCATCAAGATTATCCCAATGTGCCACTAAATTTTGTACGCTATCTGGCATAATATGTGCACTTTGGTCGCTATTTTCTACACATATGGATTGTAAAACATTGGGTAAAGCCTGCAAACTATTACGTAGGGCAATATAATCACGCGGATTTGCTCTTTGCAAATGAATACGGGTAGATATACGCTCAAGGTCAAATACGCTTTTTAAGGCCATGCGTACATTTTCACGCATATTATTATTGGTATAAAGATAGGTTACAGCATGCTGTTGTTTTAATATGGCATTAGCATCGCGCCAAGGATGGCGCAAACTCATCTCAAGCAAACGCCCCCCCATGGGGGTTAGGGTATAATCAAGTACATGCCATAATGTTCCCTTACCTTTACGTCCATTTAAGCGCACAAAAATTTCTAAATTGCGCTCGGTTAACTCATCAAGGATTAAATGCTTTTGCACATCTAAGGGCACAAATGGCTGTAAATGTTTAATATCACATCTTTGCACTTGCCCAAGATAAACCAAGAGTGCCCCGCATGAGCGCAAAAGCTCAGGTTTTTGTTCAAGGTTTAGAGCGTGGAGTTCTTTAACCCCTTGAGTTTCTAGCACAAGGCGCGTATTTGTATTTAAATCAAAATGGCTACGCACAGCCACGCGGATTATTTGTACCCCGTCAAGCAAAAGGCCACTGGGTATTTTTTCCATATCTGGTATGAGTAATTCACGCGGAGCGATTTTTTGCACCCATTGCCAAAGGTCAGTAACTTTTTTACTCATAAGCCCTGACCAAAAACCAGTGGACACATCTACCCAAGCAAGACCACCTTGTTTTTTATCTTCATCCCAATAATATGCAGCTAAATAATTGTGATTTTTAGCATTAAGATTATCATCTTCAATGGTGGTACCAGGCGTTATAACTTGTGTGACCTCACGCTTAACCAAGCCTTTAGTTTTACTAGCATCCTCCACTTGCTCACAGATAGCCACATGAAAACCCTTATCAATCAACTGTGATATATAGGCTTTAGCTGCATGCCACGGCACGCCACACATGGGGATTGGATTGTCACTTTCTTTGTGACGGCTGGTTAGTGCTATTTGCAATTCGCGTGCTGCCACAATGGCATCATCATAAAATAATTCATAAAAATCACCCATGCGGTAAAAAAGCAAACAATCGGTATAATCTGCTTTGATGCTTGAATACTGCGCAAACATGGGGGTAAGTTTATTTGCAGCATCTGGTGATTTATCTTTTGGGGCTTTGCTCATGTTGGTTCACTTAATGAAATAAAAAAAGGCGCACCAAAAAAAGCACGCCTTAGATACGTTTAGCATTTAGAACTGCCGATCAGGATCGGGAGGAGTAATATCATCATAACTTGAGGATGTCTTTTTATTTTGAGCTGTTTTTGTGGTAGATTCAAGCTTGCTTCTGTTACCAAAAAAACTAGATTTTGGGGTTTGTGGGCCAAGAGCTGCTTGTAATTTTTCCACTTCTTTTTCAAGTGCGCGCACTTTCCAAGTACATTTCATATGTTTGGTTGAAAGCTGTATTTTATCCCACATAAGGGCCAACATTGCGGCTATGGCACCTAGCAAGAAAGCAGCCAGCACAAGAAAGTAAAATGGTAATGATATGGAACTCATGGGAGGGAAGAAGAATAAATTTAAGTGTAAAACCATCTCAGTGGAGAGCACGGCTTGATTTTGGAAAAAGAAAACCATACTCAAAAAGAAAATGAAAATAATCAACAACACTTTAAAATAACGCATAAGCGTCCTCCTCATTCTGCTAGTGATATTTGCTCAAAAAATGGTTTTAAAGCGGCATAGGTGCTATTTAAATGTTCTGGCACCATGCGTACATCATCCATAACGGCCATAAAAGAAGAATCACCATTCCAG
>CAYJIU010000092.1:0-7736 GCA_964370305.1 uncultured Desulfovibrionaceae bacterium | reverse complement strand
GCCTTTTAAAACTTGATAACTTCTATAAACCTTTACAAATTAGATTGCCGTGTCCGCTTGGGATGGAAACCTTATAAAATAAGACTATATTTCTTGACAAAGCGCAATCTCCTCTATAGCATACTTGCCTCACATGCGCAAATGGATATAAGTCCACGCGCTTAAGTGCCTAAAAAGTATATGATTATGCCCAGAATAAATTTTGTTTGATTTACTCTGTACAAGGCAAAAAAAGGCATTACATTTTAACATCAAATTTATGGAGTGTTTCATGGCACGTATTACCGTAGAAGATTGCCAAGAACGTGTAGATAATCGTTTTTTATTGGTACAAATGGCTATCAAGCGTGTATATCAATACCGCGAAGGCTATGAAGAGCTTGTAGGCACACGCAACAAAGAGGTTGTAACTGCTTTACGTGAGATTGCTGCAGGTAAAATTTTGCCAGAGGATATGTCTTACTATTCATCCTCTCCGGAAATGGAAGCTGAATTAAACTTAGTGGCTGAAGCTGAAGCAAACCCAGAATAAATATTGTTTTAACAGTTATTTTAGGCTATTAAATAGTATGGCTCAATTAGATTACTACGAAGTATTAGAAGTGCAAAGAACGGCTTCGGATGAAGAAATTAAAAAATCCTACCGCCGTTTAGCCATGAAATACCACCCCGACCGCAATCCCGATAATCCAGAAGCGGAAAAAAAATTCAAAGAAGCCGCCGAAGCTTACGACGTTTTACGCGACCCTGAGCGAAGGGAACGCTATAATCGCTTTGGGCATGCTGGCGTGCATGGCGGTGGTGGCTTTGGCAGTACTGAAGATGTTTTTGCTCATTTTAGTGATATTTTCGGCGATTTATTCGGTTTTGCCACTGGTGGGGGCAAAAGACCCATGGTGGGTGCAGACTTACGCTATAATTTGAGCGTAAGTTTTGCCCAAGCTGCTACGGGCGATGAAATTACTCTTAAAATTCCTAAACGTGTACTTTGTCCTGATTGTGAGGGCTCTGGTGCTGCTCCGGGCACAAAGCCTGAACGCTGTGAGCATTGCGGCGGCAGCGGACAAGTGCGTCGTTCTCAAGGGTTTTTCCAGCTATCTACCCCATGCCCTATTTGTCGAGGCACAGGGCAAATTATCCCCAACCCATGCCCGCGCTGTAAAGGGCAGGGCATCATTTCTGAAACTCGAGAGCTTGCTGTGCGTATTCCGGCTGGCGTGGACACAGGTACGCGCCTAAGGGTGAGGGGCGAAGGTGAGCTTGGGGTAAATGGTGGCCCCCCCGGCGATTTATATGTAGTTATTACTGTTGCTAAGGATAAAACCTTTAAACGCCAAGGGCAAGACCTCATATATAAACAAGAAATATCTGTTGTGCAGGCCATTCTTGGGCATAGGGTTGAGGTGCCTTCCTTGCAGGGTACGGTTACTCTTGAAATACCAAAAGGTATACAAAGTGGCACCGTGTTACGCATTAAAGATGAAGGAATGCCCTACGTAGGGCAAGACTATCGTGGTGATTTATTAGTAGAAGTTGTGGTATTAATACCTACGCGCATTAGCGAAAAACAAGAAGAGCTCTTGCGTGAATTTGAAAAGCATGCACCGGAAGAAACACCACTTGGTAAAATTAAATCTGCTGCCAAAAAAGCTGCCAAAGCTATGGGCATAGATTAATTTATCTTAGCCTAACGGGTTAATATCCTAAATATTAATGTTTTTGATCGACTAACAAAGTTTTTCTAAAAAAACTTTGCGTACCGTAAAACGAGTAGGAATTGCTTTGCGTGCGATTCACGTAAGGCTCATTCTTCGCCTAACGTGAACACTTCGTGCCCGTTGGGTCGAATTTCCTGCGTGCGCAATGAATTGCGCAGAGCTCAATTAAAATTTCACACATAGAAGGGTGTTATTATGACTTATGTGGCCAAAAAAATGCATGTTAAGTTCCAATTAACCCTAGTTTTAGTTTGCTGCCTAGCCTTAAGTGCTTGTGTAGGCGGTATGAATTTAAATGGCAGATCCTTACCTCCAGCCTCAGACCCCATCATAGAAGATGCCCGTGACGCTTGGGATGATAATAATATGCAACTTGCTGAAAATTTATATGGCAAGGCAACAAAAATATCTTTATCAAGCGAAGAGCAAAGCGAAGTTTGGGAAAGACTTGCCTTAGCAGCATCGCGCAATGGTCGTCCCAATAGTGCCTTGGATGCCTTGGAGCAATGGGTCATTGTGGTACCAAACGCTGATAATTCACCAGCTTGGCAAGATGCATGGCTTTCTAGCGTGCGCTTGTTAACGCCAAGTCTTGCCGTCAAAAGAGCTGAACGTGCTTGGGAAAATAAAAACTATTCTTTGGGCACGCGCGCCCAAGCAGGGATTATCTTAATGGGCCGTTCATGGTCGCCTGAGCTTATTCTCTCATCCTTACCGGTGATAACTTCGCATTATGAAGCTCAAGAACCTTTACAAAAGCAAAAACTTGAAAATCTCACAGCTGAAGAAGTGCGCTATATGTCTGGTATTAGCCTTACTACTTTGAGTAGTAGTATGGCTGCAAATCCTGATTTTGTATATCCTGCTAACATTGTAGTTTTGGAAAATATGCGCCGCAGGCTACCACTTAGTGCAGAGGTTGAAGCTAGAGCCCAAGATACTAGCCTCTATGCCGATCCAAGCCTACCTTCAAAAATTCTTACCGGTAAAGTGCTCACAGCACCAACACCTCAGGCAACTAGCACCGGCGAAGCTCCTACTTTAACATCAACTTGTCTTGTACTTGCCTTGCCCGGTAGTGGTGGCATTGTGCCCATTACCTATAAAATTCGTGCCGGTGCGGATGCAGCAAAGGCTGAACTTGCTACGCAAGGTATTGACGTACAAATTCAGCATATTGATACAAGCCAAGATGGTTGGCTTGCACAATTGCAAGCCTTGCCTGCCGAGTGTGCTGTGGTGGGTGGCCCCCTACAAGCTGCAAATCTTAAGGTTGCAAAGCAATCTCAAATTATAAACTCTCGCAATTTCTTTACATTCCTACCCGTACTGGAAGGGCAAGACGAGGGCAGTGCTGTTTGGCGGTTTTTCCCAAGTCCGCAAGATCAAATTAATAGTTTGTTAGCATTTACCAAGGGGCTTGGGGTAATTTCTTATGGCTCCTTTTATCCAAAGGATAATTACGGCATCCGCATGAATACCATGTTTGGCGATGCTGTTAAAGCCTTGGGTGGCAATGTACATGCTGTGGGCTATGCCCCCAATGATGTTGCACAATGGACGAAGGCTTCAGAAGAGCTGCTTAGGCCTGATGATATTAATAATGTGCCCCTTTCAACCGCTACATTTGAGGCTGTGTTCTTGCCTGATTCATGGAAAAATATGGACATGATTACAGCAGCATTTTTATATAATGGTGATGACAAGCAAGTATTGTTAGGCACATCATTATGGGAGCAAAGCCTTATGGGTGGCACAACCACAGCCAATACAGCTAATTATAAATTAGCCGTGTTCCCCGGTGCGTGGAATCCAGGGCAAAAACCTGCAGGTCTAAGTGCTATCAGTAATGTAGATTTTTGGACTGGCCTAGGCTATGATTTTGTACGTTTTGGGGCAGGGCTTGGCATTAAAACTGTGCTTAGTGCTGCTGAAGTAAATAGTAAGTTGCAAGTAGCTCAAAATATGGACTGGAGTATGGCTCCCATGAGTTGGGATAGTGCCGGTAAGGCTAGTCAAAAACTATTCCTCTTTACCCTAACTCCGGCTGGGATTACCCTTGCGGATACGACACTATTTAATCAAATTCGCTTACAGGCTATTAATGATTTTGCCATGCGCAGAAGGGCTGCCTCTACGGTTCAACCAGAGCAAGTTGGCCCAAAATCACCCCAACCTAAGGCAAATTAATTGGAGATTTTATGTCAGGTAAAAGCATTAGCACGAAGGATGTACAGCATATGGCGTCTTTGGCTCGTCTTGAAATTACACAAGAAACCACTGAACTTTTTGCCCCACAATTTGCAGATATTTTAAGTTATATGGATACATTAGCCCATGTGGATACTGCTAATATAGAACCACTATATAGCCCTGTTACTCATGAAAGTGCAGTGCGTGAGGACGTGGCCAACAATAAGGCCCTGCGGCAAGATGTGCTTGCCAATTCTCCTAAAGAAAATGAACAATATTTCGTAGTTCCACGTATTGTATAGGTGTATGTCATGAGTATGTATGATTTAAGTTTATCAGACGTGCAAAAGGCTTTGGCCAAGGGCGAAGTAAAGGCAGAAGAAGTGGTAACATCTTGCCTTGAGCGTGTTCAAGCCACTGAGCAGGTTAAAGCGTTTATTAGCCTTGATGCAGAAAATGCCCTTGAGCAAGCCCGTGCTCTTGATAAAGCAGGGCCAGATGCAAGCAAGCCCCTTTGGGGAGTGCCCATTAGCATTAAAGATGCTATTTGTACCAAGGGGCTTACTACCACGGCGGGTTCAAAAATATTAAATAATTACATGCCTTTTTATGATGCACATGTAATTGAAAAGTTGCGCGCAGCTGGAGCTATTATTTTTGGTAAAACCAATCTTGATGAATTTGCCATGGGCTCCAGTACAGAAAATTCTGCCTATCATCCCACCCATAATCCTTGGGATGTAAGCCGTGTTCCCGGTGGATCTAGTGGTGGTTCTGCTGCTTCGGTGGTGGCTAAGCAGTGTTTTGCATCCCTTGGATCTGATACAGGTGGCTCCATTCGTCAGCCCGCCTCCTTGTGCGGCTGTGTGGGGATGAAGCCCACCTATGGGCGAGTGTCACGCTACGGCCTTATTGCTTATGGCTCATCACTAGATCAAATTGGCCCTTTTGCGCGCTCAGTGGAAGATTGCGCTTTAGTTCTTGAAAATATTGCCGGACATGACCCCCGTGATAGCACTTCAACCCCTTTAGCACTTGAGCAAAAGGCATATAGTAATGCCTTGCGTAAGCGTGAAGATTTAAAGGGATTGCGTGTGGGTGTGCCCAAGGAGTTTTTTGCTAAGGGTTTATCCGCTGAGGTGGAACAAAAGTGCAAAGCTGCTCTTGAAATAATGCAACGGCTTGGGGCAGAACTTGTTGATATTGAATTGCCGCATACCAACGCCGCCATTGCTACATATTATATTGTGGCCATGGCTGAAGCTAGCTCCAACTTAGCGCGCTTTGATGGAGTGCGCTATGGTTATCGGGCTGAAAATGTTGGTGATTTAAATGAACTTTATGTGCGCTCGCGTAGCGAAGGCTTCGGGCAAGAGGTGCAGCGGCGTATTATGCTTGGTACCTATGTGCTTTCATCTGGATATTATGATGCTTATTTTCGCAAGGCCGCACAGGTACGCCAGCTTATTTGTGACGACTTCAAGCAGGCTTTGCAAAAGTGTGATGTGATTTGTGGGCCGGTTTCTCCAGTTACAGCATGGCCACTTGGAAGCCTAAATACAGATCCTTTGCAAATGTATCTTATGGATATTTATACTCTTTCTCTTAACTTGGCTGGATTGCCTGGTTTAGCCCTGCCTGTGGGCATGGGGGATGAGAGTAATTTACCTGTAGGTATGCAGATTTTGGGGCCGGCTTTTAGTGAAGAACTAATTTTTAATGTCGGGCATCTTCTTGAGCAAGCTTTGCCCAAGGTTATTTATCCATAATTTTTTAGCGTGGCTAATCCATTCAGCACGTGATTCTAGTTGTATGTATGACTTATTATGACATATTACTCTCTGATTTTAGATACAGAGAAAAGTACTTTTACAGTATGCACATTTCACCAACGGTGACTTAAAATAATAAACAAATTTTCAATTAGAGTAATAAGTCTATTTGATACCTTTGTATAATTCATTATGCAAAGGTATCGTGAAGCGTTAATTTTAGTTTATTCATATGCTACAAGGTCTTGCTTAAGCAGCCAAAGCACATGGGCCATAATGATTTCTTGAGAATACCCACTGCCCCAAGTACTTTGCTTGGCTGTTTTTTTGAGCACTTCTAAACTACATGCTTGGCGCAAATGTTCTAACATACCGAACAGTAATGGCTCTACAATGTTGACAGTTGTTAAGGCTGAATTATTCCAAGGAGCTCTTTTCTCAAGCAAAGCAATGCCTAACTCTGTGCATTGGAGAATTTGTTTATTTTCCAGATGCCCGCTAGCATAACAAGCAAAAACCTTCCCAAAATCTAAGGCTAGCGGATGTTTAGCTTTGCGATAAATGCTTTCTTGTTTTTTGCTAATGGGTGCTTTGGCAAGCTCTTTCCAAAAATCTAGCCATTGGTCTATAATGAGATCAAAGGTATACAGCTTTGCGGCTCTTTCCTTTGCGGCCTTACCCATCCTTTGGCGCAAACTTGGGTCAGAGGCCAATTTGACTATGCCGTCTACCAGCGTTGGGATATGCATTGCAGTTTGCTGGGCGCGCATAATTTGATGGAAGGGGTTAAATAAAGCTCTTGCCACGGCATCAAGTTCTGGCGTGTCAGCTGGGGCTACAGTGGGGATGAGCAAACCTGTTTCGCCATGCACGACAGTTTCTTTATAGCCATTCCAATCAGTGGCAATGACAGGTAGGCCAGCTTGGGCTGCCTCCACTAATGTTAGTCCAAAGGACTCTTGGATATTATCTACAGGCGATACAAAAAAATCTGCTGCTGCAAATAATTGTTTTTTAAGATTTAAAGATGTATTTTCAGCAATGGCAAGCGGTATATCCCATTGCTTAGCTAAGTTTAGTAATTGTTGCTTTATGGGGTCATTTTCATGCATGGCCCCAGCAATAAAGAGTAAAAATTTAAGTGTAGGGTATTCTAAGCGTATACGCCTAAGTGCGCAAAATAATGGACGTATATCCATTTTGTCCATTTGGTTTATGCGCCCGTATAGTAGGATTACGGCGGTTTCTGAGTCAACATTTATGCGGTTTCGCAGGTCATCACGTAGAGTTTGGTCACTATTTATTTCTGGTTCGGGTACGCCTAGGGGGATAACTTTTAGCTTTGGCTCAAGCCATGTTTTTGGCAGGCTATAAGTTTTGCGCACATGATTGTAGCGTGATTGGATAATGGTTTGGCTGGCTACAGATGAGCAACCAACGCCGTCGCGTGGGGTGCAGCCTTGCCAGATATGGGTTAAGATTTTTTCTGCATGTTCCAGATAACTTACAGTATGATTAACGGCAGTTACAGGAAAGATATGCGGGGCAAAGGTGTTGCGCGCTTGACAAAGGGCAGAAAACTCCGTCATGGGGCCGGAAAAATGGCATACGCTATAGGGGGTTTTTTTAAGCATCATCGCCAAATTACTACGATCAAAAGCCACTAGCGCGCCTTGTTCCCAAAGCTTTTTGGCTTCTGGTGTCTTTTCCCAAAATTTGATTATGCGCTTGGGATTGTCTACAAAAAAATGGTAACTTTCAAACGGGTTGCGCCTAAATAGTGCATTGATAAAGCCTGAGTTGGCTTGCTTGCGACCAAGGATTTCACCATCTTCATAGTATGGATGTAGAGAAAGAAAAATTCCGGACATATAAACCTCAGTATTTTTTATTATCTTGACTGTCACTTATAAATACGCCATAAGCGGCGCATACTTTGAACAAAATAAGACTCCTGCGCAATTCATTGTGCGGGGTCTTATGGAGCGTTGATGGTAATCAATGCGACCAAAAATCAAGAATAGGGCGAGCTTTGCTTGCCCGTTAAGTGATT